>JAZDMY010000037.1:0-8748 GCA_043800435.1 bacterium | reverse complement strand
CAAATATACTATCACTTCTGCTTTGTTTTAATTTTTCTTGTTGTTTTTTTTCTTGAATATGGACGGCGTATCAATAAAAGAACTATTTGAATTAAACAAAGGCGTAAGTTTAGCGTATAATGATATTATACTTTTGCCGGGATATACCGATTTTAGCATATCCGATGCTGATTTATCAACTAAATTGTCGCGAAATATAACCTTAAAAATCCCAATAATAAGCGCACCGATGGATACTGTTACAGGAGATGAAATGGCGAAATGGATGGCGCTTTTAGGCGGTATAGGATTTATCCATTATAATCAGACAATAGAAGAGCAATGCGAAATGGTCAAAAAAGTAAAAAAATTTGAAAATGGCTTTATAAGCGAGCCGGAAGCAAGAAGTCCTGACGATTTAATAGAATCTCTGAAAGAATCGCCCTATTCAAATATCCCGATAACAGAAGACGGCTCATCGCACGGTAAACTGGTTGGCATCTTGAATAGATATGATTACTCATATGAAAAGCATTTAAAACTTCCAGTAAAGGAAAGGATGGCGGGATTGGACAAATTAAAAATTGCCTCTGAGGACGAAATATTGGAAAATAATTGTTTAAGCATAAAAAAAGCGGATCATATTTTAATTGAAAGCCATTCTTTAGTGTTGCCGATTGTGGATAAAAATGGATTTTTAAAATATTTGGTAACGCGGAAAGATATTGATAAGAATACGAATTTTCCTTTAGCGACAAAAGATAAAAATAAAAAACTGCGAGCGGGCGCGGCGGTCGGCACGCAGGAAGATGACAAAAAAAGAGTTAATCTGCTGGCGGCTTCGGGAGTTGACGTAATTAAAATTGACAGCGCGCATGGGCATACTTTATATCAAATTGAGATGATAAAATATATTAAAAAAAATTATCCAGAAATTGATATTATAACAGGAAATATTGTCACAAGCAGCGCGGCAAAAGATTTAATTTCCGCCGGAGCGGACGCTCTTTGCATTGGGATGGGCATAGGCTCAATTTGCACAACTCAAGAAGTTACGGCCGCCGGCCGTGCGCAAGCATCGGCAATTTATAATATCGCAATGGCTGCTAAAAAATATAATATTCCAGTTATTGCCGACGGAGGAATTTCTAAAAGCGGCCAAATAGTAAGGGCAATGGTCTTAGGCGCGTCATCTTGCATGGCGGGAAATTTATTGGCGGGGACGAATGAGTCGTTGGGAGAATGGATTATAAATGAGAATGGAGAAAAATTTAAGCGGTATCGCGGGATGGGGTCATATGAAGCGATGAAAACAGGCAGCGCTAAAAGATATGCGGTTGATATGAATAAAGAAAAAGCCGCTGAAGGAGTAGTCGCCGCAGTCGCAAGCAAAGGGCATATTTATGATTTATTGCCTTCAGTTGCCGCCGGTGTAAAACAGGGCTTGCAAAAAATCGGATGTAAAAATATGGAAGAGATAAAAAAGGCATCGGATAATGGCGAAATAAGGGTTGAATTACGTTCGTTTTCCGCCCAAAAAGAAGGAGATGTGCATGATGTGATTATGGGGAAGTAAATTTAGTTCCTGTTGAAATAGCGACCACAGCGTCATCCTGAGCCGAGGAACGAGGCGAAGGATCCCGTGGCTTACAGTAATGTGCATCATTCATACCTCGCACCTTGGGATTCTTCACTCCTTCGTCGTTCAGAATGACGCGGAAATCCAAATTCTTATGAGGTAAATCGAAAATCTTAAATCTAAAATAAAGTTATGTCCGTAAATTCCAAACAAATCGTAAAGAATACATATTATTTTACCTTAGCGAATATTTTTCAGAAAATCATCGCATTTTTTTATTTCGCCTACATCAGCAAATTAATCGGGCCTGATAACCTTGGTAAATATACATACGCGTTATCGTTTACAACGATGTTTGCAATATTGGTAGATATCGGTTTTGAAAAAATGCTGATAAGGGAGTGCGCGAAGAATAAAGATAACGCGCAGGAATATTTTAGTAATATTTTAGGCATAAAAATCCCTTTAAGTTTATTAACTTTAGCTACAATATTTATCATTACCTATTTTCAGAGCTATCCTCTTGTTACTAAGCATTTGATTTATCTTTCAGCATTTTTAATGTGTCTTGACTCTTTTAATTTGACAATAGAATGTGTTTTAAGGGGGTTCCATAATTTAAAATATGAAAGTTTAAGCGTTATATTATGCCAATTTAGCACGCTTATTATAGGTATCGGGGGTATACTATTATTTAAAGATATAAAAATTTTAATAATAGCGCTTATCGCGGGAAGCCTGACAAGATTTTCAATTGATCTGTTTTCACTAATAAAAACATATAATATCTATCCTAAAATTAAATATAATAATGATGTAATAAGAAAATTAATAAAAATTACCATCCCTTTTACTTTGGCGGGCATATTTTTAAAAATTTATTCTTACGCCGATGCCGTGTTGCTTTATAATTTTAAAAATGATCAAGCATTGGGTTTTTACAGTCTTCCGTATCGGGCGACTAACGCTTTCCAATTTATTCCGATGGCGTTTACCGCTGCAATATTTCCCGCTTTAAGTTATTTTTACGCCAATTCAAGGGATATAGTGAAAAAAATTTATGAGGAACTTATTGTTTATTTGGTTATGATCAGTATCCCCGTAAGTTTTGGAATTATTGCGCTCGCAAAGGAAATTATATTAAAATTTTTCGGCAATGCGTATCTTCCTTCCGTTTTGGCGCTGCAAATATTAATGTGCAATTTGACATTTTTATTTTTGGATATTCCAACTGGATCATTGCTTAACGCGTGCGACCGGGAAAAAATAAATACTTCAATGATGGGAATAGCCATGACTTTAAATATCATTTCAAATTTTATTTTAATTCCAAAATTAAGCTATATCGGAGCAAGCATTTCAATGATTGTGAGTTCATTATTTTTGGTTATTTCAAAGATATATTACGCCCATAAGCATATTAAATTTAACTTTTTAAAAATCATGAAAGGCCTTTTAAAGGCATTTATCGCGGGGGCAGCTATGTTTTTAGCTGTAATATATTTTAAATACCGCATTAATTTTTATTTCGTGATTTTATCCGGCGCCGTTATATACGCGGTCGCGCTTTTTTTGCTTGGCGGTATAAGGAAAAAAGATTTTACTATGATTGCAGAGGCGATGAGGCATAAGGTTTAAAAATATGAAAAAAATATTATTATTTACAATTGATTTTGCGCCGAGGTCCGGCGGCGTGGCAAAGTATTATGAAAATATTTGCGCTAATTTGCCGTCTGATAAAATAATAGCGCTGGCAGGCCATGAAACGGGTGAAAAAAAATTTGATGATGAGCAAAATTATAAAATTTATAGAAGAAATTTAATTTCAGATCTGCCTATTTGGCCTAAATGGATATTTAGTTTTTTTTATTTGCATAATGCCGTAAAACGTGAAAAAGCAGAATTAATATTAGTCGGAAATATTTTACCATTAGGAATAGTTGCATGGATATACAAGAAATTATTTAAGACCCCGTACGGGCTATTTATTCATGGAATGGACTTAGAAATGACGCGGCAAAAAAAGCGAAAGTATAAATTAGCAAGAATTATTTTAAATAATGCTGATTTCATCATAACTAATAGTGAATATACAAAAAAATTAGTATTTAATTTTGGAATAAATGGGGATAAAATATATGTTGTCTATCCATGTGTTGACGCGGCGTTGAATAAGGAAGTAAAAAATAATTTTGCCGCGGAAACGCGATTAATCGTGTTGCCAAAAGATAAAAAGATGATTTTAACACTCGGGAGAGTAGTTAAGAGAAAGGGGCATGATATGGTTATAAAAGCATTGCCTGAAGTGATAAAAAAAATTCCTGATATAATATATGTAATTGCAGGAGATGGAGTTGATAAAAATTATTTAGAAAATCTATCCAAAAAATGCAATGTGAAAGATTTTGTTATTTTTACAGGTGAAGTAAAGGAGGCAAATAAAGCATTTTATTATAAAAATTGCGATATTTTTATTATGCCGGCGCGTAATATTGCGGGAGATGTGGAGGGTTTTGGCATTGTGTATTTAGAAGCGGCATTATTTGGAAAACCGATTATCGCGGGAAATATCGGAGGAGCGCCGGAAGCTGTGCAGGATGGAGAAACAGGTATATTAGTTAATCCTGAAAGCGAGAAAGAAATTTCCGACGCGATTATTAAATTATTGTCCGATTCTGATTTAGCGAATAAGTTTGGTGTTCAGGGAAGGGAGCGGGTGTTTAGAGATTTCACATGGAAAAAGCAAATTGAGAAAATTAAAAGACTGCTGCAATAGTTTAAAACGAATCTACACAAATTTAGAACAAATAAACACTAATCCACAAATAAAAATAAAAGACATTCGTGATTAGTGAAAATTAGTCCTTTATTCGTGAAAATTCGTTCATCCTAAGATGAAGATAGCCCAAATAATCTGTCAATTTAGACCATATAAGAGCGGAATGAGTGAAGCGGCATATTATACAGCAAAAGAATTAAGCAGGAAGGGGAATGAGGTTATTGTTTTTACGCCGCAATACGATTTATCTTTAAAATCCATTGAAGAGATGGATGGTTTTAAAATAAAAAGAATAAAGCCGGTTTTTAAATATGGAAACGCCGCTTTTATTCCTAAATTATGGAAAGAATTAGATGGTTTTGATATTATCCATTTGCATTATCCATTTTTTGGCGCGGCTGAGATTTTATGGTTGAAGAGGATATTTAATAAAACCACCCTTTGCCCCTCCTTGTTAAAGAAGGGAAATAAAATGAAGTTAGTTATAACCTATCATATGGATGTTGTCGGAGAGGGCGCGATTAAGAAATTTTTCACCGTTCATACGCAATTTATAATGCCAAGAATATTAAAAAGCGCGGATGTTATTATTGCGTCATCTTTTGATTATTTTAAAAACAGCAATGCAGGAAAATTAAAACTTGAAAAAGAAATTATTGAATTGCCGTTCGGCGCAGATTGCGATATATATAAAGTAATGGAAAAAGACGCACGCTTAATGGCAAAATATAAATTGGAAGACGATGACAAAATAATTTTAACAATCGGTCCATTAGACAGCGCGCATTATTTCAAAGGAGTGGAATATCTTATAAAGGCGTTTAAATCCGTTTTTGATGCATCCGATCCGGGTAAAAAAAGAAATTTAAAATTAATGATTATCGGAGACGGAAATTTAGGAAGATATTATGAAAATATAGCGAGCCAATTAGGCATAACCGAACAGGTAATTTTCGCAGGGCGTGTTAATGATGAGGAGAAAATAAAAATCATTAATTTATCTTATGTGGAAGTACTCGCATCTATTAATCAATCAGAAGCGTTTGGCATTGTTTTAATAGAAGCGATGGCTTGCGCAAAACCTGTAATTGCTTCAAATTTACCAGGAGTGCGTTCCGTTGTGGAAGAAGGAGTTAATGGCCTATTATGCGAGCCGAAAAATATAGAAAATTTAGCGGGAAAAATAAAGTATCTGCTTGATAATCCGCATATAGCGCGGCAAATGGGCGCAAGCGGACTTGAAAGGGTGGAAAAATTATATAACTGGAAATGCATAACTGGAAAATTGGAAAAAATTTATAAAACGTTAATTTGATCCGTATGCAAAAGAAATTTGTAATAATGACTGTGGGGAAGACACATTCCGGAAAAACGACCTTTGCCTGTAGGGTAAATGATTTTTTCCCTGATTCCTTTGTGCTTGATTCTGATGTGATTTCAATGTTTTTACGAGAAAATTTTCCTCTAATCCATCTTTCTCCGATAAATAGAGAAATCGGGCATAACTTTGATTTTAATAAACCGCAGTTGCAGTACGGTATTTTTAAAACGATCTTATCTTTTTCGTTGAAAAACGGGTTTAACGCAATTTTATCAAATTCAAATACCCGAAAAGAAGCCAGAAAAGATCTAATTAAATTTGTTAGGAAGTATGGAATAAAAGTAATAATGGTATATTTTAATATTTCTGAGGAAATATTAATTGAGCGGATAAAAAAAGCGAATAAATCAACAGCTGTTTTAAACAGTTCAAAAGATTTTTATGTGCTTCTTGAAAAACAAAGGAAAATTTTTGAGCCGCCCGACAAAAAAGAAGCGGATTATTTTTTTGAAATAAAAGACGAGGAAGATATTTCTAAGGTATTAAAGAACATAAAAAGATATTATTAATTAGTGTCTGTTGAAATATTGTGTTGTTTTGTCATTCCGACCGAGCGATAGCGAGTGGAGGAATCCGTGTACAGGACAAAATTTGGCTTAATAAAAAGATTCCTCCACTCATTCACCAGCCGCTTGGGCATCTGGCTCATTCGGTCGGAATGACATTTCGTGACTATTTCAACAGAAACTAATTAGCTTTATGAAAATATGCATAATTACAAGTTTATATAAACCATATTCAAAAGGCGGAGCAGAGCAGGTGGTTGAAAATATTGTAAATGGGTTAATGGGGCAGGGAAATGATATTAGCGTGGTAACGACTATCCCGTTACGGAAAAAATTTAGTGTGGCTGGAAAAGAAAAGGAACTGGTTATTTGTTTTTACCCATGGAATTTATTTTGGTTCGGGGATATTGATAAAAAGCCGGTGTGGCTAAGATTACCTTGGCATGTTATTGATGTTTTTAGTTTTTATAGCTATTTTAAAATCAGGCGCATTTTAAAAGAAGAAAAACCCGATGCAGTGATGACCCATAACTTAAAAGGGATAGGGTATACTGCGCCATTAGCCATACGCCGTTCTGGAATCAAACATATTCATACTTTGCATGATGTGCAGTTGGTGGAACCGAGTGGATTGATATTTTCCCCATCCGCAGAGGCACGTTTAATCGCGCCTTTGCTGCGAGCAGGACAGATAATTTATACGTGGTTTAATAAAAAATTATTTGGTTCGCCTTGTATAGTAATTTCGCCCTCGCAGTGGCTCTTAGATTTTTATGTTGAGAAAGGATTTTTTAAGAATTCAAAGAAGATAGTTATGAAAAATCCAATTCAAAGATTTCCTCCCTTAAAACAAGAGGATAAAGAGGCAGGGGGTAATAACAAAAATTTTTCCCTTAATCTCCTCTACATCGGTCAAATTGAAGCGCATAAAGGAATACTTTTTTTAATTAATGCGGTAAAAAAGATAGGAAATGTTCATTTGGATATTGTCGGCACTGGAACAAAATTAGAAGAGATGCAAGAACTGGCGAAGGGAAGTGATAATATAAAGATTCACGGATATATAGAAAATAATTTAGTGAACAAATTTTTTGCTCAAAGCGATTTTTTGATTGTTCCATCTCTTTGCTATGAAAACGCGCCTACTGTTATTTATGAAAGTTTCGCAAACGGCGCGCCTGTTATCGCCTCAGATATCGGAGGTATTCCCGAATTGGTGAAAGAAGATTATGTCGGATATATATTTGAAGCAGGAAATGCCCTTGATTTGATCCGCGCAATTAATAAATGCATAAGTGAAAAAGAAAGGTGGAAAATATTAAAACATAATGCTTTAAATTCAGTAATCGGGCAGGGAGTTAAGGATTATGTGGAAAAGTTAACAGAAGAGATCGGAAATATGAAGTGAAAAAGCTGAAGAGTGTTAATACTTAAGCTGCATTTCTCCCCTTAAAAGCGTTTGAAAGCGTTATTTCGTCGGCATATTCTATGTCCGATCCCATAGGAAGCCCGCGCGCGAGGCGGGTTATTTTTATTTTATACAGCTCAAGTATTTTTTTAAGATACATAACCGTTGATTCTCCCTCAATGTCAGGATCAAAGGCGAAAATAATTTCTTTGAAATCGTATCCTTTTACTCTTTCAACAAGCGAACGAATATTAAGCATATCAGGGGTTATGCCATCTAATGTATTAATAGTGCCGCCAAGTATATGATAAAGCCCTTTATATTCTCCCATATTTTCAATAACCGCCATTTCTGATGTTTCAGAAACTACGCATAAAATAGATTTATTCCGCCCTCTATCAGAACATATCGGGCAAGGATTTTTTTCCGTAAAACAATGGCAAATATCGCAATATTTAATTTCATCTTTAAGATGCTCTAAGCTGTTTGTTAATTTTACGATTTCTGATTTTGGCTGTTTTAACAAATAAAAAACAAACCGCTGGCTCGTTTTATTTCCAATCCCCGGCAGTTTATTTAATTCGTTTATGAGGTTTTGGATGGAGTTTGGGAATGACACAGATAGATACAGATGTGAAAACAGATAGACATAGATCCGTGTAAATCTGTGTTCTTATCTGTGTGCATCTGTGTAAAATTTAAATTTATCCCAGCCCTGGAAAATTTCCCAGTCCTCCCATTTCCTGCATTTTTTTTGCCATAATTTTTTGCACATTTTTCATAACGTCCTTATGGGCGTCTTTTATCGCATCTGTGAGTTTTTCTTTGTCGGACATTAGCTCATCATCTATTTCTAATTTCGTTATTTCCATATTTCCATTCATTGTAATTTTAACTTTGCCCCATGCCGCGCTTCCTTCTGCTGTTTCTTTCGCGAGCGTGTTTTGCATTTGTTTTGCCTGATCTCTTAAATCCTTAAATTGTTTTAATTTTTCAAACATATTGGATTGAATTATGAAGCATGAATTATGAAGCATGAATTTTAAGCGCATTATTCATAATTCTTGATTCCATATTCATAATTCTATTAGGTATGTATTTTATCTAAATTTCTAA
>JAZDMY010000036.1:0-3273 GCA_043800435.1 bacterium | reverse complement strand
TTTTAAAATCTTTACTGCAATAATCGCCGACATAAAAATTTTCAGCGCTTTGCAATTCATCAATGTCATTAATTTTCACTTTCAATTTATAATCCCCGCTTGCCAAATTTTCAGGAACTTTGACTATAATCCGATCATCTTTCCATAAAGATGCCAAACATTCCTGCGGGAATAGAAAATCACCCGCTGCATCGCCAAATTTCACTTCTCTTTGCGCCGCGCCAAATCCTTTTCCATAAATCGTAACATAATCGCCTTGATGCCCCGCTTTCGGCAAAAAATCAGTAATTTTCGGCGTGGCTAATGATTCTAAAATGGTAAAATTAACCGGATTGCTCGCGTTGCCGTTATTTCCATCTTTAACAAAAATCGTGGTTAAAGCAGGCGCTAAATTAGGAATGACGACATCTTCAATTAAAATTGCGCCGCCTGTAAACTGCCCGACGGGATTTGAACCATTTGACCCGCTCCCGAAAATTACCTCGCTAACCTTATCAATATCCCCTAAATTTACTCCGGCAATCGTTATCTTATCTTCAAATTTTCCTTCCGCCGCGCGCGAACCTCCTTCTGATTTATACGCCGCACATAATCCAGGTCTAATATTATTATTTATTTCAAAATCTCGGATAACAGGCCCTTTAGAATCATCCGTGCGGTCAGATATTCCGCTTTCTGCGACAACTTCTATCGGACCCGATGCTGTTCCATTCGGAACAACCGCTATTATCTCATTATCTTTCCAACTGCTAATGCATAATGGGTTTATATCTGAAGGGAAAATAGCTAATTTATCATCATCATTTTTTGAAACTGCGCCTAAAAACATAACCCTTCCTTTATTAGGGACTTTTGCTACCGTAAAATCATCAACATAAAAATCTGTTCCTGATTTACCTGTTGTATTATACCCTATAGTTAAACCTATTTCATTATATAATTCTCCTTTATTATTAAAATGGCTTGCCATCTCTTCGTCATATTCTAATATAGCTGAATATTCTGTCCATTTATCATAAGTCCCCGCTTGAACAATTGGAAATCCTTTGTCTTTATAACATTTCTTCTGATAAGGACCATTAACGCAGCAATAATTATTTTGTTCCGAACATGTCGGATATCCTGCAGATTCGCCATTTACCTCATCGCAATTTTGTCTGCCATAAACAGAATTAAAAGAAGCGCATTGATTAGTCCATCCTAATGAATAAGATAATCTCGCGCTTATTTCAGATTCCGTATGGCCTTTATAATAAAATTTTATTATGTATTTTTCTCCGACCTGCCAATCTAAATCTGATATATTATAAGCTAACCTCGCCCATGTTACATTATTTGAGTTGCCCCAGCAAAAATTTTGCCCTTCATTATAAATCGCAGGAGCATCAGGATGGCATTCATCCGCTTTCGCAAATTTACATTGATTTGTTTCAGATAGCCATTCACAACCCATTATATCGCACATTTTTTTACTGCACGCGCCTGGATATTCCTGATTAGGATCTTGATGTATTTTAATGCTTTTAGAAGACGTTCTATATTCATCGATAGAAATTCCTACTGATGTATGAATTTGAGAAGAAGCAGACCAGTCTTTCGGGACATTCCCGATATTTCCTTCGCTAAAATCAACATTCGTTAAAACATTCTCCAATAAAGAATCAACGACCCCGAAATTTTTCCCGTGAATTGTTATTAAATTGCCGCCCGCTCCATTAGGAACATTATTATCCATCGGGCTGATCCAGTCTATTATAGTTTGTTCATCTTCACTAATTAATTTACATTTACAGTCATCCCCGCAAATACTTCCTCGTTTACAATTTCCTCCGCATCCGCCATTGCAATTTTCCCCGGGTCCGGGCAAACTCTGACAAGCGCAGGAGCTTGCGGCGCAGGCGAACCCTTCCGCGCAAGTTCCCGCTTGGCATCCATCCGATGACAAATCGTTATCGCAAGGATCATTTTCTCCAGGCAATTCACAGCTGCAGCTCCCGCTGCCGCAGACCATTTTTTTGCCGCAGCTGCCCGCTTCGCACGCGGATGTCTCTTTATTATTATCGCAACTTTGACCAACGCAATAATTAAGATTTGCGCAAAACGACGATTTATAACAACATCCGCTTGCGCATTCATCGCTGCTGGCGCAAACAACTTTAAACGGATAACCATTGCTTTGCGCTTCTATAACATCGCCTGTTTCAGATTCATTTATAGTTTTAATAAGCGCATTTCCAGACACCGCGCCTGATGGAACGGCCACGCTAATTTTTTTCATAGACCAGCTCGCCTCATCCTTTATACCCGCCGCCTTTTCATCAGCGAAAATGACATCCGATAATCCTTTCTTATCGCCGAAATAATCGCCGAATATTTCTACTATTGTATTTTCTTTTCCCTCATCCGGCAAAATGCACGCAATGCCCGGTGGCATTTTATTACTATCTATAATCTTGAATACTTTTTGATTTTCTGTCGCGTTAATATGATCATCCTTATTAGTTATTTTAATTGAATATGCGCCAGCGGGGAGCTCAGGAACTTTTACCACAATGCGATTATCTATCCAATTATAACTATTATTCCCCGGACAGACAATAATTTCCGCAATCTTTGTTCCGCCTGCGCTATAAAATTCAACTTTGCTTTTTTCTTCATCATATATTCCAAAATGATAACCTGTAATCGTAACATACGCGCCGACAGGGCCATTTATTGGAGAAATCCCGCAAACATACGGTGTCACTCGCAAGCTATCCGCGCTGTCTTTGCATGCTTGGGTTAAGCAAAAATTTGCCGCATCAGCAGGATCGACGCAACTATAATAAAAAAACGGCAAATTATCTGCGCCGCCTCCATTGCCATCGCCGCCGCCAATTCCTGCAACGCCGGTTAACTTTAATAACACAAAACTCGCGATGGCAAAAGAGCTTAAAACGATAAGCAGTCCAATAACCGCATTTCGCATCCATTTTTTCGCCGTTTCAATTTGGTCGGCGTTCCCTCCGGCCGTCATCCAAAGATATCCTGAATAAATTATAATGATAACGGCTATAATGCCTAAAAATCCTAAAAAGACTCTTATTAATTTAGCAATCGTAATTCGGACATCCTGGGTTTGCAGCCCGGTCTCGGTTAAGGCGTTTTGAGTAATGTTTTCCTCTCCCCACACATTAACACCTTGCGCGCGGACGGTATTGAAAAATTTCGCAAAGACAAAAAAACCGATACCAAAGATACCCAAAGCCATCGTATAAAATAAAATTTTTGTAA
>JAZDMY010000027.1:0-4482 GCA_043800435.1 bacterium | reverse complement strand
GAAATATGGTCCAAGTATTCTTGAGCCGACAAGCTCAAACACCATAACAACCGCGCCGCATACGAAGACCGCTATTTCCAATATGTATTTATATGGGTTCATAATGTAAAAGCGTTTTCTGGTTAGAGCGAGCTATCCATTCGGCAAGCCCAGCGCCTGCCCCGAGTCCGCCGAGGGGACAAGTTTTGAGGATTTTTAAGAAGTAAAGATGAAGTGAATATGAGATGAAATTGGGGAGGTTATTTTTTTACGCCTCCTTAATAGTTTCAATATCTTCTTTCATTCCGACTATCATCTCCTCATGCGAGCTCAAGGTATTCATTATACTTTCATATTGCTCGGCAATAGCTTTAATTTTTTCCTCAACATCTTCCATTAAAACAGAAATATGCAATTGGAATTCTTTTCCTTGTTTTTTAATTTCTTTTTCAATTTTAAGATTAAACTTCTCATCCTGCTCTTTAAACCGTTTGTCCATTTTCTCATCTTGCTCTTTAAATCTTTTATCAAATTTAAAATCTTGATCTTTAGACCATTTTTCAAATTTAATATCCTGTTCATTAAATCTTTTATCAAATTTAATATCCTGATCTTCAAACTTTTTATCAAATTTAAGATCTAAAGCTTTTAAACTTTTTTTAAATTCCTTTTGCTCTTTTAGAATTTGTTTTAAAATTTTTTGCATTATTTCCATATGGTATAAATTATACTAAATTTTTAAAAAATAAACAAGAAATACTATTTACTTTGCCACCATTCAATTTTTTTACCGCCCTCTTGTCCTGTTCCGGCTAAACTCGTATATATAAAATTTACAATCATCCAACTGGCAAGCACGACTAAAATTCCTATCGCCGCCGACGTTATTGCCTGCTTTCCTTTTTCTACTCCCTCCGAATTTCCCGCTGCCGTGAGCATCTTAAATCCGCCCCAAATAAAAAATAATAACGCTAAACTCCCGCTTATCGCCAACATATAATTAATCAGGTTGACCGCTAAAAACAAAAAATCATTTAATTGGCACGGATTGCTTCCCGTTTGGCTTAAATCGCAATTAGGAATAAACCCTGAAGCGGCGTTAGCAGGATGAATGCAGTAAATTACGTTTATTGCAATAAAGATGATTAAAAATATTTTTATATAAAATTTCATACTTTTAAATTCTTGCTTCATAATTCTTGATTCATAATTCTTGAATTCCCCTCTCCGTCGCAGTCTCTCAGTAGAGGACTGCGACGTTCCTTACATTCGCCGCAGTCCTTTGGAGAGACTGCGGCGGGGATGTTGAATTCTTAATGGCAGCACGAGAAGCGACTTTCGCTTTTCCGAACGAATTTCCTTTTTCCAAGCAACGCGTTTCAACTATTCAATTACTATTAACTAGTTCCTGTTGAAACAGTGTCGTTTTTTTTCATTACGACCGAAGCGAAGTACGAGGAACGAGGACGAGCGAAGTGGAGGAATCTGTATATACTCCCAAATTTGGCTTAATAAACAGATTCCTCCACTCATTCGTCCCGCAAGAAACTGCGGGACTCATTCGGTCGGAATGACATTTCGTGACTATTTCAACAGAAACTAATTACCAATTACAATTGTATTAATTTATTTTTTAAACTTTACTTTTAACTTTTGACTTTTGACTATTAACTTCCTAATATGTCTGCTGCACTTTCCCTGCCGCCGTATTTAACGCTTGCTGATAAATTCGCTCATCGGCGCCCTCGGCTATACTGTCAATCATCTGTGAAAAAATTTCTTCCATCGCGCCGCTATTTATTCCCTGATACCAGCTTTTTGCGGTTAAAACCTGCGAAGCGAAAGGATTAATTTCCATATCATTCAACTGATCATCAATTAAAACTCTAAGAGCGGTCGGACTTTTTATTTTTGCTAAGTAGCTTGACATTAATTTCGGATCTGTTGCCGCGAACTGTATAAAATTCCAAGCGATTTCTTTATTCTTTGATTTCTCAGAAACGGCCTGAACCCAGTAATTCGCGATATTAATTGAGTTTTCTCCCGTTTCGCCTGCAATTTGCGGCGCCCGGGTTATAGAAAAATTTAATTTTGGAGCGCGCGATTTTATAGTCGGCGCATTATAGCTGTAGCCGAAGAAAAAAGCTGTTTTACCTTGTATGAATGCGCCCAGGGAATCCGGCATTTTATTATTCCATGTGTATACTTCTTTTGTTTGATCGGCAAACGCTTTATAAAACTGCAATGCCTGAAGTCCCGGTAAAAACCTGGAATTTCCTACGGGCGCATTAAAAGCAACGCGATTCCCGTCGCTCATTTTTGTCCCCTGCTGAAGCATTAATAATGATAAAATATCAACTGATCGCGAGATATTCGCGGCTGTGCCTAATGCAGCGCCAGATTGAATTATTTCTCCATCGTCGCCGTATTTCGTTATCCGTTTAACATCTTCCTGAAATTCCTCCCATGTGGCCGGCGGCAAAGGAATTCCGGCCGAGTTCAAAATATCTTTATTATAAAATAATGCCAAGTTATCTATGTTAAATGGCAAGCATAAAACTTTTAATTTTCCATCCTCATTTCTGACGCAATCATTATAGACTGCTTCCACAAAATCATTTTTTAACTGCAATAAACTTATACTCGGTACTGTCTTTATAGTTGTTATAACTTCCTTT
The DNA here is from genome assembly GCA_043800435.1 of bacterium. Lineage (GTDB taxonomy): Bacteria > Patescibacteriota > Patescibacteriia > JAZDEU01 > JAZDEU01 > JAZDMY01. Next base: position 1,825 of record JAZDMY010000027.1, on the reverse strand, counting down.
TTTAAACTGCCCTGAACTTCCTGAAAAGGAATTTTAACCGATGCGGGCATCGGCTCTATCTTGCTCCGATATTCGTTAACCCATGTATTATGTATTGAAATTATATCAGGTCCTCTGTCTTCCGCGAGCGCTTCTAAAATTTTGTCCTTATGTTCCTCATATCTGAATTTTCTGTAATTAATGCTTATGTTAGGATGGAGGGAGCGATAAGCGCTTATTATTTCCGCGAAATCGCCGCTATTATTATAGACTCCCCAAAATTCTAAAGAATTCGGCTTTGTCGCTTCTTGCACAGCCGCCGTTTGGAGTTTGCAGCTAAATCCGGAGAACATTAAAAATGCCATTATACTCCCTAATATAATCTTTTTATGGAATTTATATTTTTGCATTATAATAATTTTATATCATTTTGTCCCGCTAAACTTCCCATCTAAAAACTTTTTAAATTCGCGAGAAACCTCCGGATGCCTTAATCCGAAATCCACAGTTGCTTTTAAAAATCCAATCTTGCTTCCGCAATCGTATCTTTCTCCGTCAAATTTATATCCGTATACCGGCTTATCTTTTACAAATTTTTTAAGCGCGTTGGCAAGCCGTATCTCCCCGCTTTTATCCGGCTTCATCTTTTCCATAATATTAAATATCTCAGGCGTTATTACATATTTCCCCACAATAGTTAAATTAGAAGGCGCATCTTCCATTTTTGGTTTTTCCATAATGTCTTCTATTTCAAAAATCCGTTCTTGTTCGCTTGCAGATAATTTACATTTCCGCGTTTTATTCGCGTTGCTATCCGCGTTAAATCCGCGTATCTTCACCACTCCGTATTTTTCTACCTCTCCTTTTTCCACCTCTTCTAAAGCAACAACCGCGTCAGTATATTTTTCATAAACATTTAATAATTGCTTAAGACAAGGCGTTTTACTATATACGATATCATCGCCGTAAAGCACGGCGCATGGCTCATTATTTAAAACCTTTTTAGCGCATAATAAAGCATGCCCGTCGCCCAAAGGTTTGCTTTGCCGCACATAAATAAAATTAGCCAATTTTGAGATTTTATAAATTTTTTTAAGCAAGCTGTGTTTGCCCTTCTCAACTAAATTATGTTCAAGTTCAAACGAATCGTCAAAATGATCTTCAATCGCTCGTTTTCCTCTTCCGGTAACAAATATAATTTCTTCTATTCCCGAGGCGACGGCTTCCTCAACTAAATATTGTATGATTGGTTTATCCACCAAAGGAAGCATTTCTTTAGGCTGGGCTTTTGTAGCCGGTAAAAACCTTGTCCCAAATCCCGCAACAGGAATAATCGCTTTACGTATTTTTTGCATATGCTTATAATTAACTTTATAACTTTCTAACTTTCTAACTTTATAACTTTATAACTTTCTAACTTTATGAACTTTATAACTTTATAAACTTTCTAACTTTATGAACTTTATAACTTTATGAACTTTCTAACTACCATATATTATATCACAAAAAAAAACTTATGGAAATATTTAATAAGGGCAGGAAGTGGATTCATTCCGCATTCCTGACCTTACTGCGTATTTAAAAAATTAATTGCTCCAAAAACCGCAAATAAATAAAAAAATCCTTTTCAGGATAGATGCTTTACATTGCAGGAAAAAATGATTTAAAATCAGTTGTTATTATAATAAACCTTTACGCTTGCGCCATCCCAAACCATATACCCTTTCTCAAAATTTTGGCGGACAATAGCATCATTATTCGTGTTGGACGAAGATCTTGTGAATAATACTCTCATACCAATCCTCGCATCAGATGCCGCCTTAAAATAAGGGTATCCCTTGCCATC
>JAZDMY010000075.1:0-3551 GCA_043800435.1 bacterium | reverse complement strand
ATTTTTGATATAATTAATGTATTATATTATAAATTTTTATTTTTATGTCCATAACATCAGCAGTGACGGTATCCAAAGTAGAGATTAAGAAACAATACAAATTTATACAGGAATACCATAAAAAATATCTAAAGAAGCTGGGTGTTAAAATGCCGAAATTGAAAAATGGAGACGGGAAATATACTAAAGACGCTTTAGTTCTAATTTATTTATCGCTCAGTTATCCTAAAACAAGAAAAATAACAAAGACGGAATTAACACAATTTATTAGAAAGTTTTATCCTGAAACAAACGATGTGCAACAAGCAAGACATTTAGGTGCGCAGGCAGGATGGTGGATTGTTGCAGGCGGCAGAGATAATATAGTTTTAGAAGTAGAAAAAGGCAGTTATCAGCTTTATTCGCTGGAAGAACCATATCCGGGATTTAAGATGGGGCATAGAATAGCGAACACGGATAATTGGGATGAGATAAAATTTAAATACGGGTTTAGATGCGCCACCTGCGGCTCGCGCGAAGGCGAACCGCATTTTCATTGGCCGGGAACAAAAACCATATTGCAAAAAGCGCATATGAACCCGCGAAAACCATTAGAAGCTGGAAATATAATTCCGCAATGCCAAAAGTGCAATAGGGCAGATAGAAATAGATGGGTTTATGATGAGAAAGGGCGTGTGATTAAATTAGCTGATGGGAATTTTGTTAAAAATTTTGATAAGGAAGTGAGGAAAATAATTTATAAAATATTGCACAAGGAATTTAATGGAGGAATATATGAAAGTAAATAAATTTAAAAATAAAATAATTTTAGGGGACTCGTTAGAACTTTTGTCGGAAATGGATAATAATTCTATAGATGTGGTTTTAACTGATCCGCCATATTTTTTAGATAAATTAGATAATAACTGGAAATATGAAAAAGTGGGAAATACTAAAAATCAGCAGGTAATTAAATCTCTTCCATCAGGGATGAAATTTGACAGAAAACAAGGGCAGGATTTTTACAAATGGTATTTGAAAGTTTCAGAGCAAATATTTAGGATTCTAAAACCGGGCGGCTTCTTTTTTTCTTTTTCTAGTCCGCGCTTATATCATAGAATGGCATCTGCTGTGGATGATGCTGGTTTAGAAATAAGAGATTGCTTTTTATGGCTCTATACGCAAAATCAGGCAAAAGCTATGAGCGTGAATCATTTTATAGATAAAATGGAAATATTTGAAAAAGAAAAAGGGGCATTAAAAGAAAAGTTTGCCGGATGGAAGACGCCGCAGATAAAAAGCTGCTTTGAGCCGATTGTAATGGCTCAAAAACCGACAGACGGCACATATTTGGAGAATATAATAAAATATAACACAGGTCTTGTAAATACAAATATACGAATAGGCGATAATATGTTTCCCGCAAATGTCTTGGCAGTGGATGAGATAAATGAAATAATTGATAAGGCATTTTTAATAAATAAGCCGGGGAAAAAAGAAAAAGGCGATTTTAATGATCATAAAACCGTAAAGCCGTTGGAGATTTGCGAATATATTATTAAATTAACCGCTTTTTATAAAGATGCTATAATTTTAGATCCCTTCGTGGGAAGCGGGACGACGGCAGTAGCCGCAAAAAATTTAGGTCTTAATTATATCGGGATAGATGTAAATCCGGAATATGTGAAAATCGCAAAAGCGCGGTTAAACGAAAATCCGTCCGGCGTTTTCAAAAAAGAATGTGATACGCAAAAAAATTTATTTGAGTTGCTTTTGAATAAAAGTCATGCAAGAAGTTGCGGGGTGTAGTAAAATTTTTTAAAAAAGCGCAAAACTTATGCGCTTTTTTTATATTATATTTTTTTGACACCTCCTATCTACAATACTGTTTCCATAGAAACTAAATAAGAGCTTATGGCAGGGAAATGCCCTTTAGGAGGTGTAAAAAAATAACCTCCCCAATTTCATCTCATATTCATACCATCTGTACTTCCAAAAAATTTTCAAAATAGCTCGCTATTCTTTGAATTTTTTAAAAGCAAATCTGGCATAAATCTGAGCGAAATTATGGAACTTTATTTTTTTACACCTCCTTAAATAGGCGATAGTTTAGATTTTATCATGATGTCGATAGTTTTCCATTGTTTTTTTATTAAATGTAGTATATTATTCTAATATTAATAACAAGGTTTTAGTTCTTTCTGCCCTTTGCAATTTTAATCATAAGGAGCGCAATATGTTTTTTTATACTTTAGTTATACCTGCTTTAGTCATGATGAGTATTGAAATTATAATATTTCATCGCGAAAGGAAGCGCGATAAAAAATTATATGGTCTTTGCGAGAAAAGACGGGGACTCATGCGAGAATTATTAGATGAGGAATTTAATATTTCACGCAAAAAATTTTTGGTCATTAAGCGGGAATTAACGCAATTGGATTTTTTTATCCGCGAATGTGGTAGTAATCTATAAAATGGAGGAATTATGAGCTCAAAAAAATATCCGACTTTGACATATGCTGAATTTCTTCAAGGCGCTAAGGAAAGCACGCTTAAAAAGATAATGCATGAGCTTGGACCGAAACTTCGACAGGAAGAAAAGGAGATGGATCGGAGGCAGCAAGAGGTTTGGCATAAAATTAAGAATAAGATAGTCGGAAGTTAGGCGCGGAGGGAAAAATGCTAAAAAAATTAGCAAAAATAATAGTGCTTTCAGGTTTTTTAACGGCAGGGTTCATGTCTGTGGTATTTTTATCACATAGAGATATAATCCTGCATGCTTTTCGGTCAGTTGGCCTGTTACGATTATTGTATTTGCTTTGAATTTTATCGCGCAAGGTATAATGGCATGGAGAAAATCAAAGCGGCCATGTGTTGAATATTTTTTTTCCGCAAGTGATAGACCGGAAAAAATTCCCGGCAGATCTTCCAAGGAATTAAAAAAATTAGAAAAGGAAGTAAGGATGAAAACGGAAAGGGATAAGCGGGATTTTGCTCATTGGTGAAAAACTGGAGATTTTTTCCAAAGGAAAAACGCAGAAGCCGAAAATACCGACTTCTGCGTTTTATAATTCATCAGTTCCCCTTTCCCCTCTTGAGAGGGGGTTAGGGGTGTGTAAAAAAACCACCCCTAACCCCTCCTTATAAAGGCGGGGCAACAAAAAATCCCCTCTATTAAAGAGGGGAAAATAAAATATATAATACGCTTGCCGATTTGGCGAGGAGTTTCAATCGTATGTTTGGCGAACATCGTGAGATGTTCTAAATAAAAATGCAAGCATTTCTATTTCGACACCGATTACTCCTTAGAAAGGAGGTGATCCATCCACAGCTTCCGCTACGGATGCCTTGTTACGACTTCGTCCCTGTCACCAGTCTTACCTTATTCCCGCGAAAAGCGAACTTTCAGGTACTACCGGCTCCCTTGACGTGACGGGCGGTGTGTACAAAACCCGAGAACGTATTCACCCTGACGAGGCTGATTCAGGGTTACTAGCGATTCCAGCTTCATGAGGTCGAGTTGCAGACCTCAATCCGAACTGAGACCGGCTTTATGGGATTAGCTCCGCGTT
>JAZDMY010000072.1:0-16749 GCA_043800435.1 bacterium | reverse complement strand
TTTTTACCGCCGCCTTTTACTCTTACCGTTACATTAACATTTTTTCTTTGAGTGACTAATTCTAAAGGCGCGATTGCGATTTCCTGCAAGTAGCTTTCTTTAAAATATTCATCATATTTTTTTCCATTTATCTCAACTTCTCCGGCTCCTTTTTTATAAATCCGGACAGAGGCAATAGCTGTTTTTCTTTTTCCGGTATTATAAATATAAGCTTTTTTCTTTGCCTTTACGTCTCTAATATTTCTATCAGTATTATCTTCAGCCGCGGCAACAGCAACAATGGCATCGCTTAAATTATTCTCATCATTTTTAATATTTTTCTTTTTTTCTAACATAAATTATATAAATTTTAATCTCTTTATAAATTCTTTTCTTAATTTATTCTTAGGCAGCATATTATAAACCGCTTTATGTATAACTCTCCATGGCTGTTTTTCAAATACTTCTCTTAATTTCTTTTCTTTAAGTCCGCCGGGATAGCCGGAATAATGATAATATTTTTTCTGGTCTAATTTCTTGCCTGTAAATTTCAATTTATTAGCATTAATAACTTCAACAAAATCGCCGATATCAACATTAGGAGCATAACTTGGGTTATTTTTACCCATCAATAAATTCGCAACTTTTGTTGCTACCCTTCCCGCGGCTTGATTTTCCGCGTCTATTTTATGTGTTTGTCTTATATTTTTTTTCATATAACCTAAAAATCTATATTGCTTACTATTATAAATTTTAAATTAAAAATTTATACAAATTCAATCTGCCCCATCTGGGCGCCATCTCCCTGTCTTACGCCTAATTTAATAATTCGTGTATATCCTCCGGCTCTTTCCATATATCTTGGAGCGATTTCTTTTACTACCTTATGAGCGGCATCCTCTTTTAAAACATATTTTAAAATTATTCTTAAATTAGCCAGATTATTTTTCTTCCCGCGCGTTATAATCTTCTCAGTAATCGGTTTTATCGCTTTTGCTTTTGCGAGAGTGGTTTTGATTTTTCCATGCATTAATAACTCTGTGACCAAACTTCTAAACATAAGCTCCCGCGGCGCTTTCTTTCTATCAAATATTTTATTTTTATTATTATGTCTCATACATCAAATTAATCATTATGCTTTTATCCGTGCTCCGTATAAATCAGTTTCTTCTCCGTGCTAATCAGTTTTTAAACGGATTAACACGAATTTTGAACGGATTTTCCACTGATCACGGATAAATATCGCAAAGCTGCACTTTAATCTTATTTATCACTCTTTTTTGTTTTCTTTTTTTCACCTTCTTTTTTTTCTTCTTTTACCTCATCCTCTGCTTCTTCAATCTTTTCTTCTTCTTTATTTTCTTTTCTATCCGGCGCTAATAATTCAAAATGATTAATTAAAGTTCTTGAAGATTTTTCTACAGCGTCTTTAACAGCTATGGTGCCATCAGTTTCTATAGTTAATATTAATTTTTCATAATTAGTCATCTGCCCGACGCGGACATTTTCAACTTTCATACCAACATTGACAATCGGCGTAAAAAGTGAATCAACCGCAATATTGCCTATCTCTCTGCCTTCCGCCTGCAGTTCTTTCTGGTCAACGCTTATATACCCCAACCCTTTTTCCACGGTTAATTGCATATCCAATTCCGCGTTTCTATTTGTTAATGATGCTATTACTAACTCAGGGTTAATAATTTCTATATCGCTATTTTTTTGAATATCCCCGGCTGTTACCTCTTTTTCGCCTTTAACATTAAGAGTGAGCTGAATCGGCTCATCTTTAAACATTTTAAATCTTATCTTCTTTAACCTTAAAATTATTTCTAAAACATCTTCCTTAACATGCGGAATAGTTGAAAATTCATGCTGCGCGCCTTTAATTTTCATATTTGTCACCGCGGCGCCCTCTAAAGACGCAAGAAGCACTCTTCTTAACGCATTACCTATCGTTATGCTATAGCCTGGATAACATGGTTCAATAATAACCGTGCCGATCCTAGGATTTGTTTTATCTTCTATTATTTCTATTTTGTTAGGTAATGGTATGGACATTTTGGCATATTGTTAAATTATTAAATTGTTATTGCTTTTCTGCAATATATCAATCTAAATAATACGCAATATAAAAATTATATAAACTCTAATTTATAATCGCGAGTAAAATTCTACTATGGATTTTATGTCAAACTGCGGATTAACTTCCTCAGCATTCGGTTTGCTTACGACTTTTCCTTCCATGGCTTTTACCTCAAACGAAAGCCAAGATGGAATTTTACTGGGATCAATTTTTTTGTCTAAATCTTGCAATATTTTTTTACCCGCCTTTGAATTTTTTAGTTTTAATTTATTGTTAACCTTTACTTCTATTGAAGGAATATCCGCTTTTTTACCATCAAGTTCAAAGAAACCATGCCGCACTAATTGGCGAGCTTCTTTCCTTGATCTGCCTAACCCTAAACGATAAACAGCGTTGTCTAATCTCATCTCCAATAACTCCAATAATTTGCTGCCGGTATCTCCTTTTTTTCTAATAGCTTGTTTGAAGTAATTTTTAAATTGGGTTTCGCTTAATCCGTAAATTCGTTTTGCTTGCTGCTTTTCCCGCAATTGCATCCCATACTCCGTCATCTTGCCAGGTCCCTTTTTATTTCCTTGCGCTCCCGGAGGGTAATTTCTTTTTACTATTGCGCATTTTCCTGTATTACAACGTTCGCCCTTTAAAAAAAGCTTTTTCCCTTCCCGTCTGCACTTTTTACATTTTGGTGTTGATAACATAATAAACAATTTTTTAAAAATTAAAAATTATTATACTCTTCTCCTCTTTTTTGCCCGGCATCCGTTATGAGGTATCGGCGTCTGATCTTTTATTGATATGATATTTAACCCGTTGGCATTAAGAGCTCTTACCGCGGCTTCTCTTCCTGAGCCGACTCCTTTTACATATACCGCGACATGCTGCAAACCATAATCCCTTACCTTGCCTATTAAATCTCTTACTATAATGCTTGACGCGTAAGGAGTAGATTTCTTAGGTCCTTTAAATCCTAACTGCCCCGCACTTCCAACGGCCAATGTCGCGCCGTTTTGGTCAGTTAATGTAATAATCGTATTATTATAACTTGCCTGAATATAAGCTCTTCCTGAAACGACCTTCTTAAATTCCTTTTTCTTTTTTTTCTTCTTGCCTTTCTTTACCTTTTTCTCGCTTTTTTCATCTTTTTTCTTCGTCTTTTCCTCATCGCTTAAAATTTCTTTATTTTCTTTCGCCTCAGGCAAATTAATATTATCATTATCGTCAAAAATATCAGTTCCATCTTTTATGGCTGTTTCTTTTTTAATAAATTCTTGTTCCGCTTTAATTTCTTCCTTCTCATCGGTATTTTCATCTAATTCATCTTCCTCTCTTATTTCTTCATTTTTATTTTGATCATTGATCATAAATTAGGCGTAATAAAATTTTAAAATTGAATAAAAATTAAAAATTATTTCTTAGTTATGTCTTCTGCGCCGTCGGCTTTCTTCCGCTTCCCATAGTTCTTCTAACATTTCCTCTTACTGTTCTTGAATTCGTTTTCGTTCTTTGCCCTCGCGCCGGCAAACTTTTCGCGTGGCGGGAACCTCTATATGAGCCGATCTCCTTTAAACGTTTTATATTAGAAAGGACATCTCGCCTCAGGTCTCCCTCAACTTTATATTTTTTTTCTATGCCTTCGCGTAATCTCTTTATAGCTTCCTCATCTAAATCTTTTATTTTTGTATCAATATTAATATTATTATCAATTAATATTTTCTTGCTTAAATTTCTTCCTATGCCGTAAATATATGTTAAGGCGATTTCAGATCTTTTATTTTGAGGCAATGTTATGCCCGCAATTCTTACTATCATATGAACAAGAAAACAAGAAAACAAGAAAACAAGAAAACAAGCTTAATTGTTTTAGTATTTTTTATTTCTTTATATCCTTTTGTTTTCACTCTATTTTTATTCATTATATATTTTTTCAATATTATTTTTGTTTTGTTGTTTTTTTGCTTTGTTGCTTTTTTGACTTCTATCCTTGTCTCTGTTTATGTTTTGGATTACTGCAAATAATTCTTACCCGCTTTTTGCGCCTAATTACTTTACAATTTCTGCATATTGCTTTTACTGATGCTCGTACCTTCATTTCAAGAAAACAAGAAAACAAGAAAACAAGAAAACAAATTTTTGTTGCTTTATTGCTTTGTTGCTTTGTTGCTTTTAATATCTATATGTAATCCTTCCTTTTGTTAAATCGTAAGGAGTTATTTGAACTTTAACTTTATCTCCCGGCAATAATTTAATTTTATTCATTCTCATTCTGCCCGCAAGATAACCTAAAATCTCTTGTCCGTTTTCAAGACGGATTTTAAATGTTAATGACGGCAAAAGTTCCACGATTATTCCAGGCATTTCTATATATTCTTTGCTGTCTTTAATATTATTTTCTTGAGAACCGCTTTTTGGGTTCATAGTAAAACAAATCTAAATTATTTCTCAATGATATTATCCTGCCAATTAACAGGACTATCTATTACATTATCTGTCTTAAACAAAATATAACCGAAATTTAATCACTTTCGGTTATATGTGATTATTTTTAAACATTCCACTAAAACGACTGATTAATTTAATTTAATTATACATAATTTATTATAATTGTCAAGAAATTCCAAAACGTTTTTTACTAAATAGCTATTTTTATTTAAAATAAGCCATTAATTCCCTATAAAACTCTAAATTATTTAATGTTGCAAGCCGCGCGCCAAGCGGCTCTTTCATTTTAAACAAATGATGCAGATAAGCTTTTGTATATTGCTGCAGTTCAGGAAGTCTAGAATTTTTATTTATCGGCGAAAAATCTTTTGAAAATTTAGAATTATTTATATTTATAGTATTATAGAATTCACTTCTCTTTTTAGAATTTTGATTTTGAAATTTTGATTTTTTTTGAAATTTGAAGCTTGTCCTGAGCTTGCCGAATGGATTTAAAATTTGAAATTTACTTTTCCAAAGGAAAAGTTTGCCATGCCTTCCTTCCCTTGTCGGTATCACACAATCAAACATATCCCATCCATACGAAACGCACTTTAATATATCTTCAGGATTTCCGATGCCCAAGGCAAACCTCAGTGCATTATCAGGAATTAATTCAGCCGTGTATTTAATCACATCCTCAAGAAAATGCCCGTCCTCATCTACCGGCATCGCGCCGAATCCATATCCGTCAAAACCGATTTTTATAAGCTCGTCCGCGCAATATTTTCTTAAATTCTTCTCCGCCCCGCCTTGTATCACTGAAAACAGCAAAGGACGGGCGCTATCTTTTAATTTTCTTTTTTTTATTTGCTTATCATATTCGCATCGGCATATTTTAGCCCAGTCAATGGTGCGGTTTACAGAATTTTCCAGTTCAACGCTCGCATAATCATTCGGCGGACAGTCGTCCAAACATACCATCATATCCACTCCTAAGTCAAACTGAATTTGGATTGATTTTTCCGGCGTTAATTCATGGAGCGACCCGTCAAGAGGGGATTTAAAAACGACTTTATCATCAAAAATTTGCCCCATTTTAGAATTTTTATGGATTAATGAAAAAACTTGGAACCCGCCGCTGTCCGACAGCAACGGATGCGGCCAGTTCATAAAAGAATGCAAATTCCACTCCCCGACTTTTAACTTTTGACCCATTCGGCTATCGCTCAGGGCAGGCATTTTAACTTTAAACTTTTTTATTCCCGGCTGCAAATATAAATGGAATGTATTAACAACCATCGGTCCGACACCTACAGATTCTAAATCAGCGCTGGATAATCCTTTAACGTATCCCCTCGTCGCGTCCGGCATAAAAAACGGCGTTTGAATTTCTCCATGAGCCGTTTTTATTATTTTATGTCTTATATTATTTTTTTCGCTGGCTAATTTAAACATATTTATGCTCTTAGCCGTTCCACCCTGGTTTCTAAAATTATAACCCTATTTTCTAATGCATCAAATCTTTCTATATCCGTTTTTTTGGTTAATTCCCTCTTTATATCCTTAATATCTATTTTCATAACTTCAACATCCTCTTTTATAGATACTATCATTTCAGTATGGGAATCTAATTTTTTATCATGAGATTCTAATATCATGCTATGCTTATTTAAAATCTCAGTATGCTGATTTAATATCATCTCATGGCGGTCTAATCTGCGAACAATATCCTGATATTGCTCGGCAATAACTTTAACTTGCGCGCTAAAATCTTCAGCAATCATGCCAATATATCTTTGAAATTCTTCTCTTTGCTCCACAATAGTCTTTTGGAATTTACCGCCCTGCGCATCAATCGCTGTTTGTAATCTCTCGCCTTGCGCATCAATCTTTTTATCTTGCATTTTTAGAGCTTTCTTAAATTCCTTCTGCTCTTTTAAAATTTCTTTTAATATTTTTTGAGTATTATCCATATTTTTATCTATTATAATTCTCTTCATTTGTTTTGTCAAAAAATTATTCAATCTGCGCGCAAATCACAAAAGCTTGTATCCCTGATCCATCTCTAGAAACACATTTCCATTGGGTAGCTGAAGAAGGATAATTATAAACTAATGATCCATCACATACGCAACCGCCGCCAATAACTTTTTTACCGGCAGAACAATCTATAGTCCAAGTCCTAGCCCCCTTCCATCCGCTATCAAGCCGTTCCCACCCCATGCTTACTTGCCCGCCTAAAGTCACGGATAAATTTTGCGCAACGACCTGACCATTTATCGATGCCCTGCCAGTTGAATTTATAGTGCCAATATTAAGTAAATTTCCACCACTATCTATTCTTGTAGTTCCTACCGTGGAAACAGCGCTTGCGTTGATGCCGCCTGAAAATGTTTGCGCAGCCGTCCATGTGTTCGCGTTTGCTAAATTAAGAGACAATTTATATGGCGCAGCTGCCGTTCCTGAACCGCTTCTTGTTAATGTTGTATTCGCTGTGTCAATAATTTCATTTCCTATTACGCCGTCTGCTTCCGTGCCTGCCGATGGCGTCTGCCAGCTTGCAAGTCCGTTCGCATCTGAAGTTAAAACTTTATTTGCTCCCGGAGATCCGCCTGTTATCTTAATCTGTCCGCTGCCGGTTACGGAAAATCTTTCCGTGCCGCCTGTATAAAATTTATGCTCGGACGCGCCGTAATAAATAGGGGAGGTTTCTGCGCTGCTTCCCTTAACATATAAATCATTAAATCCGATAAGCTGGTTTATTGCCGTTATATTATTTTCTCCGCTGGCAGACATTGATAATGCTCCGCCCATCGCTCGCGCTCCGTCCACTTTTAAATACTGCGTATGTTCGTCATTTCCTAAACCTGTTAAATTAGAATGGGCGCGATTTGTAATTTGCGTAATATTAGTTAAAGTAATATCATCATCCACTTCCGCATTTGAAACCACTGAAGAACCCGCGATTAAATTTGAAGAAGTTAAAGTATTTGAAACCATTGCGTCGGTTACTGAATCACCAAGCAATGATAATGTTCCGCCGCTTACGGTTAATCCATTTGAAGCAGTTAACCCGCCTGAAAATGTCTGTTTGCCTATCCAAGTATTTGCGTTGGCTAAATTAAGAGATACTTTGTACGGCATTGAAGCGCTTCTTAGTAAAGTTGCGTCTGATACATCGACTATTTCGTTGCCTATGTAGCCGTCTGCTTCTACAGTTATACCTCCTCCGCCGCTGCCCACAATATCAGCGCTACAATACCACCCTGAGCCGCTGCTTTTTAGGACATCTCCAGGTGTGCTGCAAAGTTGCAACCCGAATTGAGTTCCTGATAATTGCAGTCCATATCCAGACAAAATACTATAGGTAGTTCCGCCGCCGGATATTCCTGATAGATGCGACCCGTCGCCGTAATAAGTTGACGCATTAACATATCCGTTAACCGTAAAGTTTCCAGTCACCGACCGCCCTCCGCTTGCAAGCAAATATTGCGCATGATCATCATCAGATAATCCAGTCAAAGCTCCATGATCTGTTACGCCGCCGCCTCCTCCTGCAGGACAATATGTACCATCTTGGCGGCAAACATTTTGTCCTGCCGCTGTTATATTTCCTTTAGCCGTCACATTTCCTGCTCCATCTATTTTAAACTTATTATCATAGTCGGAATCCTGCAAAAGCATAAAATTTCCGTTTGAATTTTTTTTAACCAGTCCCCATAAAAGATTTTCTCCGCTTTCTATCTTCATTGCGCCATTTCCGAATTTTACCCCCTTATCTTCCGATTTAAATAAAAAATCGGCGAATGCTTGCTGCAATGAAAGAGAAATTCCCAGAGTTGTTAATAAAATAACCAAGAACAGAAAAAGGTTTGAACGTTTAAATTTTTTGAGCATAGTGTTTTTTTATTTTAATAAAATTAAATGGTAAAATTAAGCTAACGCGCATAGCGTAACGAGTTGCCCGAGTTCACCCCCTTTTTAAAGGGGACACCTCTTGTTTCCCCCCTTTCGCAAAGGGGGGCAAGGGGGTTTTACGCGCGTGGGACAAAGTTATCTCAATTTCCACATATTTGCTTCTAATTTAAAACCCCCTTAATCCCCCTTTAAAAAGGGGGAAACGCTCTGCTTAACCAAAATATTCAAATTTCTATACATTAATTACTGCAAATTAATTATCGCTTTTATCTCACAATATTTATTATTGCACTCTTCCAAAGCTTTTCCGATGATAGTTCCCGCCCGCTCATCCGATGCCTTCATCGCGCGTCCTTTGATTTCAGATGATGTTAATAAATCGCCTTTTTCAATATTTCCATTTTCATTCGTCGTTCTAACGGTGACAACTCCGCTTATGGCGATAACTTCTTTATTATTATTCTTCAGCCGTCCCATTATAATTGACGCATTATCGGAAACTACGCCGATTACTTTTTCATCATACGGATGCGCGCATGGTTTTATTGATTTATACCCAAGATTATCCATTACCACGACTGTGCCTTCGGGAATATCTTCCGCGCTTGAAAATTCTTCCGCCAAATCCGCTCCGCTGGCATTAAATTTTCCGCCGACGGTTAAATCGCCCGTTATCTCAGCCGCTCCCGCGACTTTTAATTTATTCGCGCCAGGATCTGCTGTCCCAATTCCGACATTTCCATTTTGTAAAATCGTAAATCTATCAGCACCGCCTCCCCAAATTCTAAATGTTAATTGATTATTATATAAAGACCAATGATCGTTTCCGCCAGTTCCATACTGCAATTGCAACTCCGCGTTTTCCCCTGCATCCGTATCCGCAATTCTAAGACGCGCATAAGTTCCAGCGCCCGCGCTAATATGCAGTTTTTCCAAAGGCGATGCCGTTCCTATCCCAATATTTGTCCCATTATTATATAAATTGCTGTCCGCAATCCACGCCGTTCCATTATATCTTAATGTTTGTCCTGATGCGCCGGCAGGAAGCGACCCACTGCTTCCGCCGCTCACATTTATTAAATCCGCTTTCATTGCATTGTTACCTGGATTATATATATAAGGCGAATCATGACCAACAGCTACAAATAAACCATTGCTATAAATTACAGATAACCACTCTTTACTATTCGCACTATTTTTAAGAACCCAATTTATACCATCATTTGATATCATAACTAACTGATTAGTATATGAGTCAGAGGCATTATGAACGGAAGCAACCGCTACAAATAAACCATCTCCGTAAGTCACAGAAGACCATTCTATATCAGCTACACTATTTCTTATTGTCCAATTTATTCCGTCCTGCGATGTCATAACTCTATTTCCTGAACCTGTATTGGCAACAGCTACAAATAAGCCATCGCCATACGTTACTGATGCCCACCAATTATCCGCCGCGCCATTTCTTATTGTCCAATTAATACCGTCTGGAGATGTCATGACTTTATTCCCTGTCGCACTAACAGCGACAAATAATCCATTACCATAAGTTAAAGATCGCCAATAATAATCTGCCCCCGCGCCATTTCTAGATGTCCAATTAATACCGTCTGGAGATGTCATAATTCCTTGGTAGGCAACAGCTACAAACAAGCCATTACCATATGTTACAGATTCCCATTGCTTATCAATAGCACCATTTCTTAATGTCCAATTTATACCGTCCGGCGATGTCATAACTAGTTTTACGCCAGTGTCAGCAACAGCTACAAATAAGCCATTGCCATATGTTACAGATTTCCAATAAGAATCTGGCTCCGCGTCATTTCTAATTGTTGCCCAATTAACGCCATCTGGCGAGGTCATAATCACCTGATGATCAACGGAGACAAATAGACCATTTCCATAAGTAACAGAAGCGCCTGCGGGGACATTTCCTATTGTCCAAGCGGATATATCTTTTAAATTACTTAAGCCTATTCCGCTTACCCCCGTCAACTCCGACCCGTCGCCGATAAATTTAGTAGCTTTAACGGTGCCATTAAACTCACCTGCATAGCCAGTACCTAATTGGTCTACATAAACCGCGGAACCAACGCTGTTTGCTTTTATTATGAGAGAACTTTTTGTGCTTGAGACAGAGGTCTCAAGGACTTTAAATTTTTTATTTAAATCGTCATTCACATAGATCTTATTATTTGCCGCGTAAAGAATATTAGAAACGGCAGAATTATTTTCCACATATGAACCCAATGAAATTATATTATTTATATCAGAAATATTTAAAATTTCTACTCTGCTTGCTGTAGCGCTTTCCTTTATAGTAAGGTAAGCGTAATTGCCTGAAATAAATATTTTTGAAATTTCTTTTTCTGTATTATATGTTTTTGCTAAAAATGGATGGGAGGCGTCTGAAATATTTATTATTTTTAAATTTGTGCCGGCAGCGATATAAGCATAATTATCCAAGATATCCATATCCTTTATGGTTGTTTCACTAAAAGAACCTTGTAGTTTAGGTTTATCAGGCTTAGTGATATCATATATTGCTAATCCTATGCTTTTTTGAACAGCATAAAGATAGTTATCACCTGGAATTAATTTGCCGCTAGCTTTTCCATCTGTCTTTACAGGAAAAATATATACAGTATTAGTATCGGATTTATTTATATAAGCTTCTACTATATATAAATCACCGGCTGCTACATAATAATACCCTAATGTTAAAAATGGATCTGGTCTGCCAACTAAGTATGGCACTTGACACATTCCTGCGCCGGTCAAACTGCTTGAGCCGGCTACAAATGGATGATTAGGATCAGTTATGTCTATTGCTTTAAATCCTGATGCTCCTACAGCAAAAAGTTTATTGTAAGCGCCAAGATAACACTGACTAATGTCGCCGGCAACCGTTCCCATTAACACAGGATTTTCAGGACTGGCGACATTTATTATACTCAATCCTTTTGTACTTGCGACATAAGCTTTATTAACATAAACATAAATCCCGCTACCGCCGCTCACGCTTTCAATTTCAGCGCTCCCAGCCAAACTTATATTTATCGGATCAGTTCCTGAATGAATCTGATCTTCAGTTATCTTAACCTGCCCGGCGACTTCTAATTTAGCGTCCGGCGTATTTGTCCCTATTCCGATATTCCCGCTCTGCAGAATAGTTAATCTATTTCCTGCATTCGCATCCGCTCCGTTCCAGCTCCAAAGATTTAGACTATTGCCATTTGAGCGATCTGAAAATATGCCCCAATGCGCCTGAAGAGCAGGTCCGTATTGCAACTGCAATTCCGGATTTTCTTCTATGTCAGTAATTCTAAGCCGCGCGTAGGTTCCTGATCCCGCGCCGATTTCCAACTTTTCAGCAGGCGATGCCGTTCCGATACCGACATTCGTTCCGGTATTTAATAAATTGCTATCCGCAATCCAGTCCGTTCCATTATGCCTTAATGTTTGTCCCGCTGCGCCGAAAGGAAGAGATGAACCGCTTCCGCCAGATATTCCTGCGCAACTGTCACTATTGCATTTTAGGACTTTTAAATCTATTATTGGTTTCATACCATAAGTTGTAAAATCCCTAATATCTCTTGAATAAGAAATTACTGGATAACCATCTGCGCCTATAGCCATAGATGAATCATATCCTACATATTCATCATCAACTTCGGTAATTGTATTCCCATTCTCACAATACTTGTCGCCGCATTTTACCACTTGCAATGTACGTTTAGAAAATGGCGCTATTGTTAAAGGTATGTCTGCTTTAAAATAAAGAACAGGAAGACCATCATTCCCAATAGAAACTGAACATGGAGACGGATACTGAGAATTCCAACGACTATTTATACCATCGTTAATATATGTAATTTTATTTTCCCCTCCGCTGCATGCTGCATCGCCGCATTTTAAAACTTGCACATAAAACTTTCCATATTCAGGGGCAACAGAATAAGAAATTATAGGAAAACCGTCAGCGCCTATCGCAAGTGAAAGTTCACTCATATAAAAAGGCGTTATATCCGGGGTAACAGTTGTAAGTATATTGCCGGAATCACATTTATTATTTCCACACTTTAACACATTAATTTTTCCTGAAGCTATATTTACGATTACCGGAAACCCGTCAGCGCCAATTGCTATTGGAAGTGTTTCATTATAATTTACGAGTCCTATCTCATTTATATTTTTTCTCGTTAAATTATTACATCCTAGATCATTACAATGTGCTATATATGTTCCGCTAATATTAGAATAAGTAATTACGGGAAACCCATCTCCTCCAATAGCGACAGAGCCTGCAACACCTTGCGAGATATAATTAGAGTAACTTCCGCCTGTGCATATTTCATCCATACATTTACGGAATGATACATCTTGACCGTTCTGATAAACAAATACAGTACCTGTAGTACTTGTTGCAAATTTTATTGGACGTGGTCCATCCATATCAACTAAAAATATATCACTAACTTTACTGCTGCATTCTTTATCGCTACATTTTACTAAATATATATGATTGCTACTCGTTTGATAATTTGATTCATAAGTAGCTAAAATAACAGGCAACCCGTCATTTCCGATAAAAATTTGAGAATACTCTCCATATCTGGTATAGCTGGAGGAATCAATACTCCAAACTCCCCTATCTATATAATTTATCTGATTAGGCGGAAGATTTGACACTATCCCCGTCAATTCCGATCCATCGCCTATAAATTTCGTAGCTTTGACGGTCCCGGCGACTTCTAATTTCTCGCTCGGCGCTATCGTCCCAATTCCAATATTTCCATTTTGTAAAAATGCCATCCGATTATCTCCTCCGCCCCAAATTGTTAAAGCATCGTTTGATTGATTATTATATAATGCCCAGTGACCGCTTCCTCCCGCACCATATTGCAATTGCAATTCAGGGTTTTCATCCGTATCCGTAATTCTAAGCCGCGCAGTGCCAGCTCCGCCGTTAATTTGCAATTTTTCCGCAGGCGCTCCCGAGATGCCTTTTATATATATAAATTCACTGTCAGTTACAGCAGTTTTAATACTGCCGTCGGAAGACATTGCAACCCCTGTCCATTTTTTTGCCGCCCCTTCCTCTGTCCATGTTTCCCCGAAATCTGCGGATGCATACATTTGGCTGTTGTCAGCGCATATCATCTGAATTTTTCCGTCTGATGATATTGCAACCGATGTTAATTTTTCCGCAATTGTCTTTTTAAGATTCCAACTTTCTCCAAAATCGGAAGATGCATATATTTTCCCGGTAGAAGTTACAGCTGTAAGCCGCTGGCCGTCAGATGACATATCCACAGCAGCCCATGTTTCACTCGGGCCTTTCGCCTTCCAAGATGTAAAATTTCCAAAATTATTTGATATATAAATCTCTCCGTTGCTGTTAACGGCCGCCTGATATTTGCCGTCAGACGAGATTGCCACACTCTGCCAATCCTTAATAGGCGCGCTTGTATTAACCCAGCTTGCGCCTGAATCTTTAGAAAGGGCTACTCTTCCTGTCGCGCCTACTCTGGCGGCTATCCGATATTTTCCGTCAGGAGTCATTGCTGCCGTTTTCCAATCCCCGCTGGTAAATCCCGTCCCTATGATTCCCCAGCTATTTCCCAAATCGGAAGAAGAATAAATCACCCCTCCTCCCACGCTACTGCTCCATGATACAGCCATCTGGTATTGGCCGTCAGAAGACACAGCAACCCCGGTCCAATTCTGATCTGCCGGTCCTTTAGCCGACCATGTAATCCCTGAATTGTTAGAAACTTGCAATTGCCCGTTGAAATTAGCAGCCGTCTGATATTTTCCGTCTGAAGACATTGCAACAGCGCGCCATGATCCGGTAATGCCCGTTTGAATCCATATTTCAGAACCATCGCCAATCTCCACATTCCCGTTATTATAATATATTTTCGCGCTCACCGGATCTTTTGTCCAAAGACCTTCTGAACTCCAGTCCGTTATGCATTTTTCAGGAGCGCAGGTTCCGTCCACACCATTGCAAAGGCAAATTTTATTCGCCTCTATTGTCCCTAGTCCGCTGTTTACTGTCATATCTTTTACATTCAATGGTCCGCTTTGGGCGGTAGTTTGGCTGTATAATGGCGTCGGACGATTGCAGTCCGGCGGCGTGCAGCCAACCGTCGGCTCTTCCCACGCGGCAGAGGCAATTTTCAACACTGCTAATAAAATCATCACTGCAATAAACGAGGATAATAAAATTTTTAATTTTGCTTTGGACATAAATTTTATGTATATATTAAATTTAAAAATAAATTTAAAAGGAAAAGCCCTTTGTTTCCCCCCTTTTCAAAGGGGGAAATATACTATCTCAAATTTATTATTGCCTTTATATCGCAATTCTCACTAATGCAATCTTCAAGCGCTTTCCCAATAATAGTTCCTAACTTTACCTCTGCCACCTTCATCGCGCGACCTTCTATTTCAGAAGATGTTAATAAATTTCCTTTTTCTATATTTCCATTTTTATTTGTCGCTTTAACAGTAATAACTCCTTTTATGGCAATAACTTCTTTTTCATTTCCTTTAATACGCCCCATTATTATAGAAGGATTATCAGATACAACTCCCACAACTTTTTTATCATACGCGCCATTGCTTGGTTTTACCGATTTATAACCATCATCTCCTATTACAACCACCGTCCCCTCTGGCAGATCAACAACGCTCGCAAATTCTTCTGCTAAATCTGCGCCGCTGGCATTAAATTTTCCGCCGACTGTTAAATCGCCAGTAATTTCAGCCGCTCCTGCGACTTCTAATTTTTCACTCGGAGCAATTGTCCCTATTCCAACATTTCCATTTTGCAAAATTGTAAATCTATCAGCTCCGCCGCCCCAAATTCTAAATGTTAATTGATTATTATATAAAGACCAATGATCGTTTCCGCCAGTTCCGTATTGCAATTGCAATTCTGCGTTTTCATTAGCATCCATATCCGCAATTCTAAGACGCGCCGATGTTCCAGCGCCCGCGCTTATTTGCATCTTTTCCGCCGGCGTTTCAGTCCCTATACCAATATTTGTTCCATTATTATATAAATTGCTGTCTGCAATCCATGATGTTCCGTTATGTCTTAATGTCTGCCCTGAAATTCCGCTCGGAAGCGGATCTGTTTCGCCGCCAGTTGCAATCCCAGTTAATCCTGATCCGTCGCCTATAAATTTTGCAGCTTTGAGGATGCCGTTAAACTCGCATGCATAACCAGTACTAATTTGATCAACAAAAATCGCAGAATCAGAATTATTTGACTTTATGATAAGCGGCTCGCCGGATATTATCTTAACCTGCCCTGCAACTTCTAATTTTCCGATAGGATCTGTTGCCCCGATTCCTACATTCCCATTTTGCAAAATTGTCAACCTATTATCTCCACCGCCCCAAACTGTAAGCGCATCATTGGTCTTATTATTATAAAACGCCCAATGATCGCTTGCTACCGTGCCGTATTGCAGTTGCATTTCCGCGTTTTCTTCCGCGTCTGTAATCCTTAACCGTGCCGTAGTTCCCGCTCCTGCGCTTATTTCTAATTTTTCCGCCGGCGTTTCAGTCCCTATGCCGATATTTCCATTATTATATAAATTGCTGTCCGCGATCCACGCCGTTCCATTATGCCTTAATGTTTGCCCTGAAGTTCCAGTTGGAAGCGTTTCGGTTTCACCGCCAGTTGCAATCCCAGATAATCCAGACCCATCGCCTATAAATTTTGTAGCTTTAATCGTTCCAACAACTTCTAATTTTTCACTCGGATTTGTAGTCCCTATGCCGACATTTCCGCTTTGTAAAATCGCAAGCCGATTATCTCCTCCTCCCCAGATTGTTAAAGCATCGTTAGTTTGATTATTATATAATGCCCAATGATCGCCTCCGCCAGTTCCGTATTGCAGTTGAAGCTCCGCGTTTTCTCCCGCATCCGTATCGGTAATTCTTAACCGCGCCGTCGTCCCCGCGCCTGCGCTTATTTCTAACTTCTCCGCAGGATTATCCGTTCCAATTCCGACATTCGCGTAATTATAATATATTTTTGCAGTTACAGCATCCTTTGTCCAAAGCCCTTGCGAACTCCAGCTTGTTATGCACTTCTCAGAAGCGCAAGTTCCGTCCGCACCATTGCAAAGACAAATTTTATTCGCCTCTATTGTTCCCTTTCCGCTTCCTGCCGTCATATCTTTTACATTCAAAGGACCTGCTTGCGCATCGTTTTGGCTATATAAAGGAGACGGGCGATTACAATCCGGCGGCGAACATCCGGCAGCCGGCTCTTCCCACGCAGCTGATGAAATTTTAAATAGCGCCAATAAAAAAATCCC
>JAZDMY010000091.1:0-10792 GCA_043800435.1 bacterium | reverse complement strand
GGAATTTATTGGAGATATAAATCGCAGCAAGCGAAAAACGCCGCTGAAGTGAAATATGTTTTGGGCTCCGTGGAAAAAGGAACATTAGTAACCTCAGTTTCAGGCAGCGGTCAAATTTCGGTTTCAAATCAAGTTGATGTGAAATCAAAGGCAAGCGGAGATGTTTTAGAGATTTTAGTTAAAAACGGACAGGAAGTAAAAGCTGGCGATACTTTAGTCCGTATTGATGACGCGGACGCGCGGCATACCATAAGAGACGCGCAGACAAATTTAGAGAGCGCGAGATTATCTCTTGCAAAATTAAAACAGCCGGCGGATGCTTATACTTTAATGCAGGCGGAAAATTCTCTCGTGAATGCCAGAACCAATTTAGATAAATTAAAAAAACCGGCTGATGAATATGATCTTATGCAAGCAGAACACGCTCTTACAAGCGCGAAAAATACTTTAGAAAAATTAAAATTATCGCAAAAAACTGATTATGATAAAGCGGAAGAGACAAAGCAAAAAGCAGATGATAATATTATAAAATCATATGAGGATGCTTTTAATGATATTGCGGATACATTTTTGGACTTGCCGGGTATAATTACGGAATTAAAAGATGTGCTTTATAGCGAGGAAATCGGCAATAGCGAAGCAACGGTTGGCACAAGGAAATTTAATATTGATGCGCTTATGAGCGTTATGGATGATGAGGATAAGAGAGTTGATTTAAAGAAATATCAGGTAAGCGCGGAGAATGATTATGCGGCCGCGCGGGCAAAATATGATGAAAATTTTAAAAATTATAAAACGGCTACTCGTTATTCCGAGCAGCCGGTTATAGAGGATTTACTCGCTGAAACTTTAGAGACAACAAAAGCTATGGCGCAATCAGCCAAAAGCGAAAGCAATTATCTTGATGTATGGGTTGATTATCGTTCAAGCCAAAATAAGACGATATTTTCAAAGGTTTCGGAATATCAAACCGATGTGGCAAGTTATATCGGGAAGACAAGCAGCCATTTATCAAGTTTATTATCTATACAAAGAAGTTTAGAAGATTATCGGGCGGCTTTAGTTGACGCAAAAAGAAATTTAGAGGAGATGGAAAAGAATAATCCTTTAGATCTCGCATCTGCTGAGGCATCGGTAAAAGAAAAAGAAGCATCTTTAGAAAAATTAAAAGCAGGGGCTGATCCCGAGGATATAGCCTCTGCCGAGGCTTCAATTAAAGAAAAAGAGGCATCTTTAGCAAAACTTAAGGAAGCGCCCGATCCTTTAGATATTAGAACTCAGGAGATTTCTATAAACCAAAAGAAAGATGCGCTTTTTGACGCGCAACAAAAGTTAGCGGATTATAAGATTGTATCTCCCATTGAGGGAGTTGTTGCGCAAGTTGATTTAAGAAAGGGAGAGGAACTTTCTTCGGGCGCTGTTGCCGCAACAATTATTACAAAGCAGCGTATGGCGGAGATTTCTTTAAATGAAGTTGACGCGGCGAAAGTAAAGCCGGAGCAGAAGGCGACATTAACTTTTGACGCTGTAAGCGATCTTAGCATAACCGGCGAGGTTGCGGAAATTGACGCTTTGGGGACGGTTTCCCAGGGCGTGGTTACTTATAATGTTAAAATTATCTTTGATACGCAGGATGAACGGATTAAGCCGGGGATGAGCGCGTCCGCCGCAATAATTACAGATGTGCGCCAAGATACTTTGCTGGTTGCGAATTCTGCGATTAAAACATTAGGAGATGGACATTATGTGGAAATCCTTGACAATATTGCGGATTCTGATAAAGCAACTGCTATGAGCAGCGCAGGTATTGCATCCGCGTTTTTACCAAAACAGCAACCTATTGAAATCGGTTTGGCTAATGACACGATGACTGAAATAATAAGCGGACTTAAAGAAAAAGATTTAATTATAATAAGAACAATCAATTCATCAACTGCGACAGCTCAAACACAAGGTCAAAGCATATTACAGATGGGAAGATCGGGCGCAAGTTCGGGAGGAGCGATGAGGATGAGGTAAAATCCACAAATCAACAAATCACATCACAAATTTACGAATATAGGTAACGAAATCTGTTGCCGCGAAAAAAGAAATTCTTAATAGAAAATTCGAAAAACGTATTCCGCTTTCCAAATATCGCACTTCAATTAATAAAATTTGTGAATTTGTGAAAAGATTTGTTGATTTGTGGGAAAGCTATGATAAAATGCAATCATATCACAAAAATATATCAAACAGGCGCCGGAGAATCAGCGGCTTTAAAAGATGTATCTTTCAGCATCAAGGAAGGAGAATTTGTGGCTATTGTCGGTCCTTCCGGTTCAGGTAAATCAACTTTGATGCATATTTTAGGAGCGCTTGATACGCCGACCAGCGGCGAATATTTCCTTGACGGGAAAAATGTTTCGGAGCTAACTGATGACGAATTGGCGAATATTAGAAAAAATAAAATCGGTTTTGTGTTCCAAGCATTTAATTTGCTTCCTCGCACCACTGTTTTAAGAAATGTAATGCTGCCGCTTATTTACGCAAATGTTCCTAAGGAAGAAAGGGAAGAAAAGGCGAAAACGGCATTAAAAAACGCGGGTATGGATGAGTCGCACTTTTATCATCTCTCAAATCAAATTTCAGGCGGACAGATGCAAAGGGTTGCTATCGCGCGCGCTTTAGTTAATAATCCCGCGCTTATTTTAGCTGATGAACCGACTGGAAATTTAGACACAAAGACGGGAGAAATTGTCCTTAATACTTTTCAACGGCTTAACGAAGATCATCATCATACCATCGTCCTTATTACTCATGAGCATGATGTAGCCGAATATGCCGATAGGATAATACATATTAGAGATGGAAAAATTGTGGAGGACAGGAGGAATGGGAGTAAAAGAAAAATTGAGAAATAATTTTACCCACAAATCAACAAATCCTTTCACGAATATACAAATGCTGATAAACAAGCAATAAACGAATTTGTGAATTTGTGATAAGATTTGTTGATTTGTGGGCGATGTAAAATGTATGAAATACTCCGATTTAATTGAAGAAACATATTCCGCGCTATTAGCCAATAAAGTGCGATCAGGATTAACCATTCTGGGAATCGTTATCGGCATTGGTTCTGTTATCGCTATGATTGCTATCGGGCAAGGATCTAAAAATACCATAGAATCAAGCATACAGTCGCTTGGATCAAATTTAATTATTATTATGCCCGGGATGCAAAGAGGCGTCGGCGCCCAGGTAAGCCAAGGCCGCGGCTCCGCGCAGACATTAACAATAGAAGATACCGATGCTGTTGCTAAAGAATCTTCTTTTGCAAAAGGAGTTGCTCCCGAACTTTCAAGCCGTTATCAAATTACGGCGAAGGGTTTAAATACGAATACATCAGTTATCGGCACGACATCAGCATATCCCGGCATAAGAAATGTGGAAATGGCGGATGGCTTTTTTATTTCCGATCAAAATGTTATAAATAAAGCGAAAGTTGCGGTATTGGGACCTGCCGCTCGCGATGATTTATTCGGAGCAGATTCAAATCCGATCGGAGAGGCAATCCGCATTAAAAATATAAATTTTAAGGTTGTCGGCATAACAAAAGAAAAAGGAGGAAGCGGTTTTAATAATCAGGATGATACGGTTTTTGTTCCGATCACGACAGCCCAGCAATTTTTAGTTGGAAGCGATAGAGTAAGCACTATAACCGTTCAAGCAATTGATGAAAAATCAATGGCGGGGATGCAAGAGGAAATAACCAATTTATTGCTAACGAGGCACAATATTTCGGATCCCGCTATGGCGGATTTTAGTACGATGAATCAGGCGGATATCGTCGCCGCGGCATCTTCAGTAACGGATACTTTTACCGCGCTTTTGGGTTCAGTTGCCGCCATTTCTTTAATTGTCGGCGGGATAGGGATTATGAATATGATGCTTACAACAGTCACTGAAAGAACTCGGGAGATTGGATTGCGCAAGGCGATCGGCGCGCAAAAAAAAGACATAAACTTGCAATTTTTAACAGAATCAATAACATTAACTTTTATCGGCGGCATAACCGGTGTTATCCTCGGGTGGGTTATTTCTTTAGGGGTATATAAATTTACAGGTCTTGCTACGGAAGTTTCATTATCATCAATTTTACTGGCATTCGGAGTTTCTGCAGGCATAGGAATTATTTTTGGATATTACCCTGCCCGCCGCGCCGCCCAATTAAATCCGATGGAGGCATTAAGGTATGAATAAGGATAATTTAAATTGCAAAATGTAAAATTAAGGAATATTTATCTTTAAAATAATTTTCAATTTCTAATTTTTAATTTTCAATCAATTTTCAATCATTAAATTTATGATCGTTCCGCTAAAGGCAGCAATTGGGAGAGAGAATTTTTTATAAATAGAAATTAATGAATTAAAAATTCATTAAAAATTTTAAATTAAAAATTCTGTATATAAAGATTAATTTATGAAACAAACTAAAACAATTACAATTTATGTCATTGCGTGCGTTATTGCAGGTGTTGGCGCTTTTTACGGCGGGATGAAGTACGGCATGAGTAAAAATAGCGCGATGGGAAAAAGATTCCAAAATTTTTCTCCTGAAGAACGCCAGGCGGGCATGCGGCAATTTACCAATAGCGGACAATGGGGAACGCGCGTCGGCAGCGGTATGGCCGCGGGAGAAATTATTTCAAAAGATGATAACGGGATTACAGTAAAACTTCAGGATGGCGGTTCAAAAATTATTCTTTTTTCCGACTCTACGCAAATTATGAAATCTTTGGCGGGAACGGCGGAGGATATTAATGTCGGGGGAAATATAATGGTAAACGGAAGCGCTAATCCGGATGGAAGCATTACTGCCAATATGATTCAGCTGCGTCAAAATACGCCTGTCCAGCCAAATATTGGAAAATAAAATCTTGGACAAATTAAGGGATTTATTATAAAATAGGATTGGCATCCGCAGATTTTTGGTCTGCAAAATTTTTATGCAAAGATCGCTTAGTGAATCAATAAGAAAGACAATTAAAAATCTGCTTGATATGGCGCCGCTCTTAGCAGGCACTCTTTTTTTACTTGGGCTCGTGATAACGATTGTGCCTGATTCTTTATATCACAGTATTTTTGGAAAAATTTTTTTCCTTAATGCGATTACCGGCGGTATTTTAGGAAGCGTGCTGGCGGGAAATCCGATAGAAAGTTATATTATCGGGGGAGAGCTGCTAAAAAAAGGCGTGGGGCTAGCCGCGGCGACCGCTTTTATTATATCTTGGGTGACAGTCGGAGTTGTGCAAATTCCAATAGAGGCAAAAGCCATAGGAAAAAAATTTACATTGTGGAGAAATTTTATAAGTTTCATATTCGCAGTATTGATTGGAATAGCAACGACGGTGATTTTGGGAAGGTGGTGAAACGCATAACGGATAACTCGAAACGCATAGCTATACTAAAAGTCACGAGTTCCAAGTTCTAAGTTATGAGTTTCGAGTTTCCAAGTTTTAATATGACCAAAAAAATCAGCTTTAATAAAATACTTTTTTTTATAGTTATTATTAGTTATCTTTTTGCTTTTTTATTTAAGCCGGATAAAATTTTACCTTCTTTTAAAGTCATATGGGGGTTGGCTTTTAGTATAGCCCCTCTTCTTATTTTAGTATTTATTTTTATGGCGGCTGTTGATTATTATATGCCTCCCGAATGGTTAAAGAAACATATCGGGCATGATGCGGGCATTAAAAAATGGGTTATCGGCATTGTCGCGGGAGTCGCGGCCGTGGGACCTCCTTTGATTTGGTATCCGATGTTAAAGGATTTAAAAGAATATGGGGTGCAAAATGATTTTTTAGCGGTATTTTTGTATTGCAAGGCAATAAATGTGCAGTTTTTCCCGATGATAATTTTTTATTTCGGACTTAAATATTTAATCGTCATAACAATTTTAATGATTGTCGCTTCTGTTACGCAGGGTTTTATTTTTAGAAACTGGAATTTTTGACTTTTAAAATTGTATGGGCAATAAAAATGCTGGCGGTTAGTTAAATTATTTGCTATGATGTAAGTATTAATTAAACGTACAGGAATTTAAATATTACCGTGTAAGCCGCGTATAATCCCGCGGAACATTGGCTCCGCGGAATAACGCGGATACCCGCCCGTACCGAATGGTACGTTCGGGCGGGCAACGCGGATTTGGCGCTGATGCTATGAGATTCTTTTTAAATATGTCTCCCCTTCATAAAGGAACTAAAGAATTTAAGAAAGGTTTTACGCTTGTTGAATGTTTAGTCAGTATTGCCGTATTCGCGACTATTGCGGCGTGCGTATATCAAGGATATATAAAAATTTTAAACGCGGTTAATGTTTCCCATCTTAAAATAAGCGCTATCGCTTTAGGGAATGAGCAGTTAGAAATTATAAGAAATCTTCCTTATGCCGATGTCGGTTTAGTAAACGGGATTCCATCCGGAAAAATTCCTCATGAAAAAAATATTACGCGGGACGGGGTATTATTTAAAGTTATCGCGACGATTCGCAACACGGACGATCCTTTTGACGGACTGGCGGGAGGGACCCCGAATGACTTATCGCCCGCGGATTATAAGTTAATCTCATTAGAAATTTCATGTCCCGCAAATGAAAATTTTCAGCCGATTAATTTTACAACGTTCTCCGCTCCGAAAAATCTTGAGACTGCGTCAACAAACGGCGCGCTTTTTATACGTGTTTTTGACGCTAACGGTCAGCCGGTGCAAGGAGCGAGCATCCATATTGAAAATAATAAAAGCGATCCAATTATAATTATTGACGATAGTTCTAATAATGACGGAATGCTTCAGGTTGTTGACGCTCTGCCGGGGGTTGAGGCATATGAGATTTCTGTTTCAAAAGAGGGTTATTCATCGGAAAGAACATATGGGAGCGATGAAGTGCTCAACCCTGTAAAACCTCATGCCACCGTCGTGCTTCAGCAGGTATCGCAAATAAGTTTTTCTATTGACAGGATAAGCGAAATAAATATTTTCACTATGACTGATACTTGCGTTCCGGTCGGGAATGTCGGATTCTCATTTAAAGGGGCAAAACTTCTCGGCGCGATTCCTGATGTTTATAAATATGATCAGAATTTGCAGACAGATGCTTCGGGCGCAAAATCGCTGGGAAATATGGAATGGGATGATTATTCATTTTATTTTAATGACGAAACATATAATCTCGCAGGATCTATGCCGCTTGCGCCTTTAAATCTTTCGCCCGATACATCGCAGGACTTGAAATTTATCGTCTCAGCAAAAAATCCGCAAACGGTTTTAGTTACTGTGAAGGACGCGGGAACGTTGCTTCCGCTTGCAAACGCATCGGTTAAAATTGAGAGCGGCGCATTTTCAGATATTCACGCGACAGGCCGCGGGTATTTGCGCCAGACGGACTGGTCAGGAGGAAGCGGGCAAGAAGATTATATTAATAACACTGAATATTTTGAATGTGATGGGAATTTAGAAAATAATAATCCCGCAGGAGAATTGCGTCTTAGGAAAGATATTTCAGGCATATACTCATCTTCGGGAGAATTAACATCCTCCACCTTTGATACAGGTTCGGCGAGTAATTTTTATCAGATTATATGGCAGCCGGAAGATCAGCCGCTTGAAGCCGGGACTGACAGCGTGCGTTTTCAAATAGCTTCCAATAATGATATGGTCGAATGGAATTTTTCAGGACCCGATGGAACTGAAGGAACATATTACACGTTGGCTGATACAAATATAAATTCCGTAAATAACGGCCATAGATATTTCCGCTATAAAATATTTTTACATACCGATGATACCGCTTTTACGCCCAATGTCGCGGAAGCCGCCTTTACCTTTACCTCGTTATGCGTTCCGCCCGGACAGGTCGCGTTTAGCGGGCTTTCTTCAGGAATTTATAAAATTACTGCTTCAAAAAGCGGTTATCAGGATTCGGTTATTGAAGAGGCGGATGTATTATCATCATGGCAGCAACAGGAAATAATGATGCCGCCGGAATAGATTAGAAATTAAGAGCTGATTTACGCGAAAAATTGAAATCCGCTTCATTTAAATATGATAAATCAAAAAAATGAAAATTATGGTTTTACATTGCTTGAGGTTGTAATAGTCCTTGGCATCTCCGTTATGATTGGGATATCTTTAAGTATGATGCAGAAAGATATTTTTTCATTAAATAGAAATTTAAGCGGGACATTGGATATTCAAAGAGAAACGCGCCAGATGCTTCAATCAATGAGCAAGGAAATCCGCAGCGCGTCTTTATCAAGCATAGGGGCGTATCCTATTGATTCAGCAAATGCCGCATCTTTTATTTTTTATAGCGATAGCGATATGGACGGATTAAATGAGCGAATAAGGTATTTTCTTGATGGAAATATATTAAAAAAAGGGATAATTAACCCATCGGGAAATCCATTAGTTTATAATTTAGGTGCGGAGATTATAACTGACGCAGTTCATAATATAGATAATGGCGCAGAAAATATTTTTAGTTATTATGATGCGAATTATGACGGCGAGAGTCCTTCGCTTGCGGCGCCGGTGGATATTATAAAAATACGATTGGTTAAAATTAATATTATTGTTAAAAATAATTTATCTGATCCGCCTAATTCAATGAATTTAATAACCCAGGTTTCTTTAAGAAATTTGAAGGATAATTTATAGCAGCATATTTCTGCGTGGTTCAGCGTTAATATCCGCGCATAATCCGCGGGGCGCTGGTTTCGCGGAATAACGCGGATTTGACGCTGATGCGCATATGAAAATAATATTTAAAAACAACAACGGTGAGATATTAATCCAAGCAATAGTTTTCGGCATTATTGCCACGATTTTTATCGGCGGACTTGTAAACTGGGCTATCTTTAATATTAAAGCGGCGCGGCAAACTTTAAACAGGGAATTTTCCATCCAAATTGCCGAGGCGGGCATAGATTATTATCGCTGGCATCTCGCGCATGCTCCTTCGGATTATTATGACGGGACAGGCATCCCTGGCCATTATACTCATGACTTTAAGGATAAAGAAGGAAATATTATAGGGCAGTTTACCCTTGATATTACTCCGCCGCCAGCAGGTTCAACCTTAGTAAAAATAAAATCAACAGGTCATGTCGTTGACGACTCTGATACTTCAAGAAGCATAGCTGTTCAGTTTGTGATTCCATCTTTTGCTAAATATGCGGTTATCGCCAACAGCGAAATGCGATTTGGAGAAGGCACTGAAGTATTCGGACCGATTCACTCAAACGGAGGAATCCGTTTTGACGGTTTGGCGCATAATATTATATCAAGCGTTATGGAGTCATATAACGATCCCGATCATTCGGGGAATAAGGAATTCGGCGTGCATACCCATGTTTCTCCTGTTGATCCATTACCCCCAAATCCTGTTCCAACACGCACAGATGTATTTATGGCAGGCCGCCAATTTCCTGTTCCGTCTTGCGATTTTGACGGACTGACATCCGACCTTGCCCAAATTAAGGAAGATGCCGAAGCGGCAGGTATGTATTTTTCCGATTCAGGGGCGTTAGGATATCATATCGTTTTAAGAACCGATGATATGTTTGAGCTTTATAGAGTAAATACGCTCGTTCCGATACCTTCAGGATGTACTTTAGCATCAGGTCAGCAAAAATGGGGGACATGGAGCATCTTGGGAGAAACCCTAATGGATACTTATTCATTTCCTGCTAACGGGCTTATATTT
This sequence comes from bacterium, assembly GCA_043800435.1. Taxonomy (GTDB): domain Bacteria; phylum Patescibacteriota; class Patescibacteriia; order JAZDEU01; family JAZDEU01; genus JAZDMY01. Next base: position 1,045 of record JAZDMY010000091.1, on the reverse strand, counting down.
ATTGAAGATGATTTATGGATAAACGGGCAAATTGATACAGCGCGCCTTACTATCGCCGCCGGCCGATTTCCCGATAATCCAGCGCATAGAAAAAGTATAACTGTAAATAATGATTTACTTTATACAAATTATGACGGACGGGATATAATCGCGCTTATCGCACAGGATAACTTCAATGTCGGATTTATAAGCGAAGATGATTTAAGAATAGACGCGGCGTTAATTTCGCAAAATGGAAGAGTTGGGAGATATTATTACCGTCCGCCTTCGGATAGCAAGGACAGATGCGCGCCATATCATCTAAGACAAACTATAACATTATACGGAATGCTTGCTTCAAATGAACGTTACGGATTTTCTTATGCTAATGGCACCGGTTATCAAATACGAAATATAATTTACGATACGAATTTATTATTTAGCCCTCCGCCGAATTTTCCGCTCACATCCGATCAATATACGATTATTTCGTGGGAGGAGGTTAAATAAAATACCTAATTCACCTAATTTCTAATTCACCTAATAAAATTTTAATTCCCCGCCGCAGTCCTCTGGTGAGAGACTGCGACGGAGAGGTAATAACCTAATTCACCTAATTTCTAATTCACCTGATAAAATTTTAATTCCCCGCCGCAGTCTCCTTTAGGGACTGCGGCGATTAGCAAGATATATTAAGAGCTTGAGCAAAAATAAAATCCCCATCTGACACTCATTATGCATTCATCTGCAACTTTTACTCAATCACAAAATTTTTATCGCCCCGCTTATTGCGGGACGACTCAAATTTTGTTCAATCGTAATACTTGCATCTGCGCGCAGACTGAACGCCAGATCGGGAAGTTATTTTTGCTCAAGCCCTAACTTAAAACTTATGCTTATTGACGACATTAAAATTGAACTTACAGCAGGCCATGGAGGACGGGGCGCGGTTTCTTTCAGTTCGGCTAAAAATACTCAAGGACCGACCGGCGGAAGCGGCGGAGACGGCGGAGGTATTTATTTTGAGGGGATTGCGGATTTAACCGCGCTTGGACAATTCCATGCA
>JAZDMY010000068.1:0-4701 GCA_043800435.1 bacterium | reverse complement strand
GATTTAATCGCCATCGTCGGTTCGCCCCAGCCGGGTATTAATGCTTATGGCTATAAAATTAATATGGCTGTCCGTCCCCGCCCGATCGGCTCAACGATAAAACCATTTATTTATCTCAAGGGTTTTGAAAAAAATTTGCGTCCATACACTATTGTTGAAGATAAAGAATATAAATATGAAATCGGAACCGGCTTTGCGTTTTATCCTAAAAATTATGATTATGAATATCGCGGACCCGTAAGCTTGCATTATGCTCTTTCCAATTCGCTGAATGTCCCGTCGGTCAAGGTCTTGGAATATGCGGGTTTGAAAAATTTCTACAGTTTTCTTGAAAATGATTTAAAATTCAGGCCGATTCAGGATTTAAATAATTACCAGCTCGGCATTGCCTTAGGAGAACTTGAGATGGATCTTTTGACGTTGTCTTATTATTTTACTATTTTTCCTAATGAGGGAATATTAAAGCCGCTCCAAATGCAACTGCCGACATCCGCGTCAGATCCGCGTTATAATCCGCGTCAGATCCGCGGAAACTCTCTTTTAAGTAAATTTTCGGATACAGCGATAACCCAAATCTCAAAATCACCTTATATTCGCCTCATCAACAAAATCCTATCCGATCGCATAACAGGCATTGAACAATTCGGAGAAACGAGCGACTTAAATCTTTTTGCGAAAAATTACGCAGTGAAAACCGGAACTTCCCGCGAATATCATGATAGCTGGGTAATCGGTTATACTCCCGATTTTCTAATTGGAGTGTGGATAGGAAACAGCGATGATACGCCTATGGACGCCGTCTCCGGCCAAGGCGGCGCCGGCCGCGTCTGGCATGAAGCGATGGATTTACTGCTCAATTCATCCTACAATAAAAATACTCCGTTCAACTTTGATTATTTGGCGGAGTTTACTACAGACGACGGAATTGATTACGGATTTAAAAATGATGATTACGAAAAATTTAAAAATTTATTAAAAGACGACTCATTAATTTTAAACCCGCATAATGGCGATACATTTTTATTTGAGCCGGGAATGGAGATTTTATTAACGGCGCGGGAAGAAACAGAATGGTTTATAAACGATTCATCATTTGGAACGGGTGATGAAATAATTTTTTCACCCGCGGCAGCGGGCAATTATACAATAAAAGCTAAATTGAAAAACGCGGAAGAAATTATTAAAATTTTTGTGGAAAAAGAATAAAGGCAGAAGGTGAACTTGCGCATTCGCAAATAATCAATCCTTCTGCCTTGAATTTTTAGGAGAGGGGGGGCAATACTTCTGCCCTCCCCAAGGGACGATACTCTGTCCCCAAAAAATGAAAAGTGCTTAAGTATTGCATTTTTCAAAATTATTATAATATAATACCTATTAAATTTAATTAAATGAAAAATAAAATTTTTATGAATTAGTCCATTTTTGTTGTTTGCAAAATGTAAAAATTCTGTGCTATAATAAGAATAACTTTAACGGGATTTTTATTATATTATTGTAACATAACGCAGTTATGATTTAAAATTCACCTGATATTTAGGGCTGTATTAAAATATTTTGCAAATTAGTTCGCATATAAAGAGTTGTACGAAATAAATTTTTTATCTTAGTGGTAATTTTAAGTTTAGCGATTTGAACAGGGGCAGAAAATTTGATTTTTAATTAATTTAATAGGGGGGGTATAATGTGTTTTTACTGCTTCTATGGTCGCAGAAAAAAACAACTTAATATTATGGAAAACACAAACGTAGAACAATCACAGGTATTTTGCCAAAGTTGTGCAATGCCGATAGCAAAAAATGAAGATTTTGGGACAAATACCGATGGTAGTCAAAACAATGATTATTGCCATTATTGTTTTCAAAATGGAAAATTTACCGAGCCAAACATAACGATAAAACAAATGACTGAAAAATGTATCGGCATTATGAAACAAATGAATATGTCAGAAGAACAAATAGAACAAACAAAAAATTTTATTCCAACTCTAAAACGCTGGAAATAATATGACCGAATTAGAAGAAATTAAAAAAATATTGCAAAAAAAATCTTCGTCAAAAGTCCGCGATTCATTCAAAAAATTCATTCCGAATTCTCAAAATGTTTATGGCGTAAGGGTACCGGATTTAAATGAGTTGGCAACAAAATATAAAGATGATGGTTTTATGCTTGTTGAATTATTATGGCGGTCTGGGGCGTTTGAAGAAAGGTTACTTGCTGCAAAAATATTAGCAAAAGCAAGCGAACAGAACCCTGATTATGCATTAAAACTTATCGAACTTTTTTCAAAAGACATTAGCGACTGGGCTGTGTGTGATACTTTAGGCCAACAAGGCATTAAACCTATTGCCAAACTTAAACAGAAAGAAATCTTTGATTTGTCTGCCAAGCTCGTTAAATCGTCTAATTTTTGGCAGAGACGATTATCTTTAGTTCTTCTTGAGAACTATAAAAAGGAAGTTCAGTCGCATAAATTTATCCTAAACATTATGAAACGACTTGAAAACGATAAAGAATACTATGTGAAAAAGGCTGTAGAATGGACAAAGCGTGATCTTGCTAAATTTAAAAAATAATGGATTTCGCTCAAAAAATTCACCCCCAACCCCTCTTTTTTGAGCGAAAAAAATCAAATTTTCTTATAAAATAGGCAAAAGTTATTTCAATAAAAATCAAGATAAAAAAATTTACATCGTACAACACGGCATATCCGGTTCAAGAATTTTTCATCAATAATATTAACAAGGAGTAAAAAATTCTTTCACCCAAATTTTTGTTCCGCTATCGCTACACAAAAACTTCGGATGATGCCGAAACGTTATACGCAATTTTGAAAAATATTTTTCTTTTAATACGAAATTTTGACAGGCTTTTTAAAAAGGGGAATAAATTTGTTTTTTAATTTTTTAGAGGGGGAAAATGATTAGTCCTTGCTAAACATCTCTTAATCGCTACTCCGCTGTTACCTCAAAATACTCTCCGTTTGTTCTTCCGAAATTTTCGGGCGTGTACATTTCGGAAATGATGGCCGGGAGATGATGGAATTTTCCGGGGACAAGGGCGCGGATAAAATATTCGTAATGATAGGTATTCGGCGATAAATTTTCTTTAAAAAGCATAAGCCGATCGTCCCTGAATTCCTCGTTATCAGGTCTTAATAATGTTTCATCATAATAAAATCCCCGCGGCTCTTCTTCCTTAAGCGACTGATCAGATGTTTCAAGATTAAAATTTATAAGTTCAACTCCGGCCGGAATAAAATCCTCAAGGGCGGCAAAATTTCTATATTTGGGGACGATTATCTCAATATGCCCATTTAGAACATCGCCGATTTTTGCCGTCTTTAAAGGATGCTCAAAATTCTCATCATCTATCGCGTAAAATCCTCTTTTTATTGTAAAACCCTCGTCGCGCGGCGCGATATTATCAATCGGCAGATAATATTTAAGCGACATATCGTAATAAAAAGTATTTTTCAAGTTATTATGATTTTCTTTGGCGAATAAAATATTATTAAATGAATTAAGCCCCATCTCGCCTATCGGAACATAAAAGGAATTTTGCGTTAAAATCGTCTCGCCATTATAATCAAATGATTGTTTTTCCCCATCATTTAAATTTATCTTTAAGGTAAAGTCCGATTCTGTTTCCCTTTGCCATGCCAGGTAATCCGTTAAACCGTCAACAACGGTTATTGTATTATTTGTTGAACCCCACGCTCCGTCTTTTTTGCGGCTGTTTAAAATCCATCTCAAGAGACGGTCTAAAATTTTATCATCGCGCTTGTCCACAGTTAAAGCCTTAATAAGGAGCGCCGTATTCTTTACAGGGGTTTCGTAATATTCCCATACATAATTTTCTCCGACAGGCAAAAACGCGCCGCGGGAATCAATCTCAATATGATTTTCTAAAGTTTTAAAAACCTTGTCCTTAAATTTTTTACCGTATGTTTTTTCTTCGGTTGACAGAAGCAGCGCGAGATACGCCAAAGAATTTGCGCTTATTTCATCATTTAAAAACTTCTCATTATTTTCTAAACTTTTTACCCTATCTATAATTATATTATCAGGCATGCCATATTCTCTAACGGCTGATAACGCATAAGCGGCGGATATCATAAGATTATTATCATTCTGAAGATTATTGTCATACCTTATTTTATTATTCACATAATCAATCGCGCGTTTTATGCTGCCCTCATTTATTGTGTACCCTGCGGATTTAACATCGCGGAAAACCTCCAACATATTTAATGTAAGATATATATTTGACCAACCGCGAGGATAATAGGAAAATCCTCCGTCTCCTTGCTGGTTTTCATAAAGACGCGCGAGTCCTATTTCAATAGCTTTATCAACCGGATATTTTTGTCCGTCAAATTCAATTTCTCCGACAGTAAATTTATCACTCAAATTTTTCAGTTTTAATGCCCTTTCCATAACGGTAATCGCCCTTAACTTTGCGGCCGCCTGCTCGCTGCATCCGTAAGGATATTCAAATAAATATTTAAGCCCGTCCGATAAAAATACCGCGAGCGTTGCGCTATTATTAACGGTTAATCCACCTTCATCCGGTATAACATTCGGCGGTATATAAATATATTCATCGGTGTTTTCTTTAGAGTATCCCGCAGTCGCTGTGGTCTCATATGTATCGTTTCGCTTTATAGACAATGACTCTTCTACGGTATCTTCATATTTTTCA
>JAZDMY010000079.1:0-2033 GCA_043800435.1 bacterium | reverse complement strand
GAAAATGGCGATCTAATTGGCGCAAATTATATTGTGAAAGTTGTTAAGGATGGAAAAACGGTTGAGATGAAATAAAAACATCGCCTTGCAAAATAAAAGGTCTCGCTTTTCCAGCGAGACCTTTTTTAAAAAAATTGATTTCAACAACAAAATATAATATAATTATCACATGACCATACTTCCGCAACTCATCGTAAATAGCTTAATCGCCGGCGCCATTTATACTTTAATCGCACTTGGCTTTAATTTAATATATGGCGCAACGAAATTTTTTAATCTCGCCCATGGAGCAATGGCGGCAATAGGAGGATATTCTTTTTTTTATATTACAAAAACTTTCGGTTTAGCAATTATCCCATGCGCCATTTTAAGCATAATTATCGCAGGATTTTCTGGCTATTTATTAGATAAATTAGTTTATCTCCAGCTTAGGAAAAAAAAAGCTTCAAACCTTGTCCTTCTTGTCGCATCCCTCGGCGCTTTTACATTTATACAGGCGATTATCGCCATTTTATTTTCCAGCCAATTCCAAATCCTATCGCATGTAAATCAAAAAACATTTAAAATCGCCGGAGGAATTATAACCCAAACACAAATTATAATTTTATTTTTTGCTTTTATAATAACTTTTGCCCTTGCTCTGCTTTTAAAATTTACTTTGTTTGGAAAAAAAATAAAAGCAATAAGCGACGATGAGGAAGTGGCAAAAATAGTAGGAATAAATACGAATAAAGTAATCGGGTATATATTTTTTATCGGATCGGCTATTATGGGAATAGCCGGCATTTTAATTGGATTTGACATCGGCATTGAACCGACAATGGGAATGCGTCTGCTTCTAAAAGGAATAATTGCCTCCATCATCGGAGGAGTTGGAAATATTTATGGGGGATTTATAGGCGCTTTTCTTTTGGGGTTTGTTGAAAATTTTGGAATATGGAAAATCTCCGGCGAATGGAAAGACGCTATTGCCTTTGCCTTGCTGATTATTTTTTTATTATTTAAGCCGTCTGGGATTATGGATAAGGAATAAAGATATCCGTATCAGCGGCAAATCCGCGTTGCTATCCGCGTTATTCCGCGAAGCCAGTGCTCCGCGGATTATACGCTGATATTTACGCGGAACTACGCGGATATAAAATATGCCCTATTTTATCCATCTCGCAATTATTTTCTCAATATTCGCCATATTAGGCATCAGTTTAAATCTTGTTGTGGGATATACAGGACTTCTTTCTGTTACACACGCGGCTTTTTACGGTATCGGCGCATACTCCGCGGCTATACTACTAACTCAAACAAAACTTGGATTTTTCCCTTCCTTAATTTTAGGAATTTTTTTTACATCAGCCGCCAGTTTTTTGATAAGCGCAGTTTTGAGCAAATTTAAAAATGACTATTACGCGCTCGGTTCGTTTGGATTTAATATAATTATTTTTTCTATTCTTATGAACTGGCAAAATTTTACAAACGGACCTCTTGGAATATCCGGGATTTCAAAACCTTCATTATTCGGGTTTTCTATAAATTCTAATTTTTCTTTTCTTATTCTCTCTATATTCTTTTTATTGGTTGTTTACGCAATATCCCGCTTTATTATAAAGTCATCTTTCGGCAGAGTATTAAAAGCAATACGGGAAGATGAAAAAGCTATACAAATTTTTGGATATAATACGCCTCATTTTAAAACGATAATTTTTATGCTAAGCGCCGGTATGGCATCTGTTGCCGGCTCGCTATTTGCTTCATATATAACATTTATTGAACCTTCGTCCTTCCACTTAATGGAGTCAATTTTTATTTTAGCGATTATAATTTTAGGCGGACTGGCAAATATTAAAGGATCCATAATTGGAGCCGCCTTCTTAATTCTTCTGCCCGAAGCCCTGCGGTTTATCGGATTTCCATTAAGTGTGGCAGCCCAAATGCGGCATGTTATTTATGGTTTGATTTTAATAATCCTAATGCTCTACCGTCCGCAAGGTTTAATGGGGGAATACAAATTATGACGATACTTGAAATAAAAAATCTAA
>JAZDMY010000060.1:0-3581 GCA_043800435.1 bacterium | reverse complement strand
CCTTACGAATATACAAATTTGAATAATTATTTAAAAATGTTATCCAATTTGTAAATTTGTGAAAAGGTTTGTTGATTCGCGGGGGCGCGTTATTTTTTCCAATAATATTTCCAATGTTTTTCCCAGATCATTTTTTTTATTGATATATATAATTTTTCGGCTTTTATTTTCGTAAGGCGTGAAATTTTATCCAATGCCCGCACTGTTTTTATAAGTTCATCAATTCCTTTTTCAATTTCATCGGGATTCCAAGAAATAGGACCGAATGATTCGCGAAAATCGCGCGCCGCCGCCCACCAAAAAGTGCAGCTGGCAAGACCTTTATTTAAGTGATCGCGCGCCCACCCGTACTGGGAATCATGGCGATGTTTATTCGCAGTTTTTAATGCTAAATTTGCCAGTTCCCATATTTTTTGCTGAATTTTATTACGCGCGTTATTCCATAGTATGTAAGGCTCATTATTTTTTAATTCTTTTTCTGTAGATTCCCATGAGGCGCATACAGGCGAAATTCCCATCCATGTTTTATTTTTTTTAAGAAAATCAGAAACTGCAAGGGTATGAACACCCGGGTCACTTAACAATTTATTAAGGTCGCCATTAATATCCTTATGATGATGACCGTATAGTTCTCCGTCTGTCGCGGTTATAACGACATGGGGATTTTGATTTTCCTTTGCGAATTTTAGCAGTGTTGAGGGAACATAGGTTTTTGAAATTTGTCTTTTTCTGAACAAAACTTGTAATCCGTTTTCTTTTATAACATAACCTTTATTATAATTCACATTGCCTAATTTTCCTCCCAAATGAATATCATCCAGGATAATCCATTTATATCCAAGATCCGCGATTATTTTTCCCAGTTTTTTAGAATATGCCATTTCAGGAATAAAAAATCCGGACGGTTTATAGCAATTGCCGAAATATTTTCCATTGATCGCATCATTTGTTTTGATTTGATATATAATTTCACTTTCCGGCAATAACGGCAAAAATCCGTGGAATGCCGCGCTCCCGGTAAGTTCAACTTGTCCTTTTTCAGCAAGAATTTTTAGACGGCTTAAGATATTGCCATAGCCGAATTTATCAAGCTGTTCCGCAAGCCCTCCGCAGATATTAATAGTTATTTTAAAATGCGGATTTTTTTCCAGTGTCTCTATAATAAAACCATAGCTTGTGCGCGCTACTTCTTCAATCATTTCCCGCTCCATTGTCGGCGGCTGGTAGAGATGCAATAGGTTTATCCAAAACATAGGATGAGAATTAAGAAGCAAGAATTAAGAATTAAGCAAAAATTTTAAAATTTCTCTTCTTAATTCTTACTTCATACTTCTTAATTCTTATTTTTATTTTACCTTAAAACAGCATAAATTAAAAGAGCGAGGAGAACCCTCGTTCATAAAATTTGTTTTATTGAATAAAAGTGGGCGCACATGGAGTTGAACCATGGACCTTTACATTATCAGTGTAACGCTCTAACCAACTGAGCTATGCGCCCCGGTAGCAGTTATAAAGTTCTAAAGTTTTTAAAATTATACGGCAGATAGTATTTATTTAAGAAAATCGCTGCTGCGAAAAGAGAAAATCGCCTGCCTTGCCATAGCTTCAGCGCAGGCAGGTAATAGAAATTCTAAAAGCGAATTTCGCTTTCCCGAACGAATTTCGCTTTTCGAAACAACATATTTCCCTTGCAATAAATTTAACCAATTACCACAAATTGCTTATAACTATCCTTCTTATATTCTCAATAATTTCCTTCTTCTCTTTTTATAGTATTCAATATTATGGGATATGTCAATATTTTTTTTGTATGTAAACCGCCGCGCCTTGTTCGTAGGCAACAAGGTGCGGCGGTAAATTTTTTTTATTCTTTTTCAGCGGCTTTTTTAGGTTTTTTCGTTTTTGCTGTTTTTGCCTTTGCCTCTTTTTTTTCGGTTGCCTCTTTGCCGCCGCCTTTTTCTTCTGTCTGCGGATCGCGGATTTCCTTTTCTTCTTTAATCGCCCCTTCTATGCTGCTTTTTAAACTTAGTCCAATACGGTGATTTACGCAATCCATTGATATTATTATAAATTCTTTTTTATCGCCTGTTTTTACTATTTTTTCCATATCCTTTATGTTTTGGATATGCTCTTTTGATAATTCGGAAACATGAGCTAAACCCTGAATATCATCATCAATTTTTACTATAACGCCGTAAGGATTTATTTTTATAATTTCCCCGGTTATCGTTTGTCCAAGTTTATAAGTATTTTCTATGTTAAGCCATGGATCCTCGGTTAATTGCTTAATTGATAAAAATATTTTTATTCCTGAAATATTTATTATTTTTGCTTTTATCCTTTGACCTTCTTTTAGATATTGTTTTAAATTATCAATTTTTTGCCAGGCGATTTCAGATATATGGATTAAACCTTCAGCGGAATTTGCCTCAGAGCCGCGGCTGTCTATTTTTACGAATGCGCCGAAATCCGTGATAGAAGTTATTATCCCTTCAACTATTTCTCCCTCCTTAAAATTTGATATTACCGCGTTTTGGATATCAGCGACTGCTTCTTTCTCGGAAACTATTACCATATCTTCTTTTTCCGAGATATTCATTATCTTTACGTTTATCGCAAGATTTATCAGACGTTTTAATTTTTCTAAAATTTTTCCTTTATCCCCGCCTTGAACTTTAGGATAATGCTCAGAGGCGAGCTGGGATACAGGCAAAAATGCGTCAATAGAGAATAGCTTAGCAACAAGCCCGCCTTTATTTGCTTCTTTAACAACAACCTTTACAATTTTTTTCTCTTTTAAGATTTCTCTTATAAGATCCCAAGTTTTTTGCTGCCCCGCAACTTTAAAAGATAATTCCATTTCTCCATTTTCATTATCTAATTCAATGACAGTCGCCTCTATTTCATCCCCTTCTTTTAGATTACTGTATTCTTCCAAGTCATTATAAAGCTGGTTTGTCCGTACTATTCCCGTAGTCATACCTTCAATATCAAGACGCACCTCATTTTTTGAAACTGTTAAAACACGACCTTTTATTCTATCGCCAGGGGAAGGGATATTCATAATCTTCTCATCCTTCTCCAGCAGTTTGCCTAAGTTATCTTTAGACGTTGTTTTATTTTCGTCCATATTTTATATAACCCTGAAAGCGGAGTAAAATAATTTTTATCTTAAAATTATTTATTTCGCGAATAGGATTATTACCTTTCTAATAGTTTTATACGCTATCTGCGAAATGCCATATTTTGGCATAAACAAATAACCATCCTAAAAGATGGATTTTAATTATCCTAACATATATTATTTAATATGTAAACAGCTTTAATTTTCGGGTCATACGAAAAGTTTTTTTTTAAAAGCGTTATTTTAGAAAAAATTTATCTTATTTTTTTAGCTTTGTTGCGGGCTAATTTAGCTATTGACAGGAATGTTTCTTTATGCTATTATTATTTATTAAATGCAAAAAGCCCTGTAGCGGGATAGGCACGACAAGCAATGGAAATTTTTTTAAGAGATTTTCGGTTCCGACTGGAGATTTTCTTTAGAAAAATTTTCTTGCCTACCCGCTAGAGGGTTTTTT
>JAZDMY010000034.1:0-16939 GCA_043800435.1 bacterium | reverse complement strand
TAATTCAGGATTAGCCGTTATTTTTATTATTGCCTTTCTGTACGTAAAATAAAAAATCACAGCAAATAAAATAACGCTCACGCCAAAAAACCCTAAGGCGATATTTCTATACATTTCATAATGGACATTCAAATGGCTTTTCTTTTTAGGCATGTTAGATAATTTAAAGTTCCTAATTCTTAATTCTTGCTTCTTAATTCTATTTTGTGTGGGTATATCCCGGCTCGAACGGGAGACCTTTACGATGTCAACGTAACGCTCTAACCAACTGAGCTATATACCCGCGAAAAATATAAAGTTCCGCTAAAGTATGCTAATCCTTTCATCTAAAACTTCAATGCGGAAAAATCTAAAATTATGCTCAGCGCGGGGACTTGCACAAATAAATTTAAATAGATAAGATTAAAATATTAAATCCTTTATATTTATTATAACAGAAATAAAAAAAAAAATCCACTCTTTTATTCGCGGCACACATCCCCACTTAACTTTTACTTGCAACTATTTTCGTTTTGAATTAAAATATAATTAGTGCCATTAACAGATTCCTCCGCTCCGCTCGCCCTCCCGCCCGAACGACTTCAGTCGGGCAGCCGTTCCTCGGGCTTCGCTTCGGTCGGAATGACATTCTGCGGCTATTTCAACAAAAACTGCTTATGAATAAATCTCCTATAAAAGTTCTTTTCGTCTCAGCCGAAGCCGCCCCATTCGCGAAAGTCGGAGGATTAGCCGATGTGGCGGGCGCATTGCCGCCGGCATTAAAAAAACTGGGGGTTGATATAAGAATAATGATGCCGCTATATGGAAATATTGAAAAAATCACAGATAAAAATGGGATTACCCATATTGCAGGAGCTGGAAAAAAATATAAAATAAAAAAAACCATAGAAAATCTTAAAATTAAATTTGGCGAAAAAGATGAGATAATAAATATTTATCAAATAAATTTTAACGGCGCGCCGTTTTATTTTATTGATAATGAAAATTTCTTAAAATATAACGGGATTTACGAAAATGAGAATAAATTTTTACTTTTTAATAAAGCGATTGCGGATATTATATGTCAAAATAGCGTCATCCTGAACGACCCCGCATCTAAGTGCGGGGGAGTGAAGGATCTCGCGAATTACAACACTGAATTTATTCTATCTGAAGGCCGCGGGATTCTTCGCCCTCATGGCGCTCGGGCTCAGAATGACGCACTTTTTAAATGGAAGCCGGACATAATCCACTGCAACGACAACCATACTGCGCTTATTCCTTTATTGTTAAAAAATAGGAAAAGTGAAATAAAAACCGTACTTACGATTCATAATTTAGAATTTCAGGGAGCTTTTTCTCCGCAAGATTTAAAACTTTTGGAGATATACGAAATGGATATGGATTCTTTGACTAAAGATATAAAGGACGGAGACGTAAATAAAATGGCTCAGGGCATACTTTGCGCCGACGTTATTAACACGGTCAGTCCGACTTATGCTAAAGAAATTTTAACTAAAGAATATGGGGAAGGGTTAGAAAATATTTTAAAAAAGCGGAAAAAAGATTTATATGGTATAATAAACGGAATTGACACTATAAAATTTAATCCGGAAAAAGATCCGTTTATAAAATACCATTATTCGGCGAAAAATTTGGATGGAAAGAAAAAGAATAAAAAATGGTTGCTGGAAGAATATTTTAAAAACACACCCCTTACCCCTCTCAAGAGGGGAATTTTCACACCACTCTTATACCGCCCGCAAATCCAAATACAAAATCCTTTAATTGCTCTGATTTCCAGATTAACATCGCAAAAAGGAATTGATTTAGTAATAGCTGCAATCCCGCAATTATTTAAAAAATATCCGGACGCACTCTTTATTTTATTAGGCGCAGGCGATAAAGAGTATGAAAAAAAATTAAAAGAACTTTCTTTAAAATATCCTGAAAACTTTAAAGCGATAATCGGCTTTGATCTTAAAATAGCCCAAGAAATTTATGCGGGATCAGATATATTTCTAATGCCCTCGCGATTTGAACCATGCGGTCTTGGGCAATTAACCGCGATGAGATACGGGACGGTTCCGGTTGTTAGAAAAACCGGCGGATTGGCGGACACCGTGGAAAATTTTAGATTTAAGATTGCAGATTTTAGATTTAAAAAAGCTAATGGATTTATGTTTGAAAAATATTCAAGTTCAGCGATGATGGGGGCGATTGATGATGCCTTGAGGGCTTATCAAGATAAAAAAATGTGGAAGCAATTGATGACAAACGGGATGAGAAGGGATTCTTCATGGGATAAATCGGCAAAAGAGTATGTAGAAATATATAAAAAAATATTAAAAATTTCTTAATTTCTTTAATTTCCTAATTTCTTTCCAATATGAAACCAGAAATTCGCAAAGATTATATCCAAGACAGGTATGTTATTATCGCGCCGGCGAGAAAAAAACGGCCGCATGACATTGAAAAGCCGCATATTGTGAATGCCGCGCCTGCTGTTTGCGCTTTTTGTCCTGAGCAAGTAAATAAAGTGCATGATTTATTAACCATCGGGACAAAAAATAAATGGGACATAAAGGTAATAAAAAATATATATCCCGCAGTTACGTTAGATAATCCAAAAGCATACGGCGTGCAAGAGGTTATCATAGAAACGCCTGAACATTTTAAAGAACTTGATGTTTTATGCGATGAACACGTTTCGGAATTATTAAATGTTTACGCATTGCGGACAAAAGAAATCCTAAAAAATAAAAAAATTGAGTACATTTTAATTTTTAAAAATAACGGGGGGAAAGCCGGCGCATCGCTCGCCCATTCCCATTCGCAGATTTTCGCAACCGCGTTTTTGCCGCCGCATCTTATTGATAAAAGCCAGCGGATGCAGGAATATAAATTAAGGAACGGCACGTGTGTTTTTTGTGATGTGATAAAAAAGGAAGCCGCCAGCCCGCGATTTGTTTTCAAAGACAAATATATAATAGCTTTCACGCCTTACGCATCAATGCATAATTATGAAATATGGATTATGCCTTTGCGGCATATTGATAATATCACATGCCTTACGGAAAACGAGCGTGATTCATTCGCGAAAATACTTAAAAAAATTCTGAAAAAAATAAGCGCGCTGGGACTGCCGTATAATTTTTATTTCCATCAGGTAAGAAACGACGAGGACCAGCATTTATATATGAAGATAACGCCTCGCGGCAGCGTCTGGGCCGGCGTTGAAATCGGCTCGGGACTCGTCATAAATCCTGTTTCGCCGGAGGACGCGGCGAAGTATTATAGGAATATATAATCCGAATCTACAAATTTTATCCGAATGCTCCGAAAACAAATTTATCCGAATTATTCTTACCACTTACGCTCGTCATCCTGAGCGACGAAAGGAGCGAAGGATCCCGCGGCTCACATTTCAACCTCGGGATTCTTCGCCTCGTTCCTCGGCTCAGAATGACGCAAATTTTAACTGATCTTTTTAAATTAAAAGGGAGAAAAAAATAATGGATGCGGCACAAATTTCAATCCCGCACTTAACCTTTAATACGCAGCAAGGTTGGCTTATTGACAGTAAAAACAACCTCTCTGTGACAAGCAGAAAAATTGGATGCCCAGATCCGACTCCAAACCGTAGTTATGGGCGCTATTCTTTTCCCGAAACACCAAAAGGTAAGGAAATCATTTTCTGTTGGGTGAAGTCAGGACTTTTTTATACCCTCGTTTTGGTCTTAGAAAATGAGCAAGGATTTACGGTGATAGATAATGTTTGGAGCGGTCCTGAGACAAAAAAAAAATTTTATGATCTGATTGCTATTTTAAGAGGAGAAAAATAAAATGGACATTCAGAAAATTGGTCAGATTTTAGATTTGATTAAGAAGACAGGTTTTGTTGAGGTTGAATTGGAACAGGATGGAATCCGTATCAAAGCACGTAAACCGCCGCCATCTTTCGAGGGTAAAAAGGCGGTGGAATCTCCGCCGCCAACTAATGGATACGACCAGATAAAATCTCAAGCGATCGGTTTTTTCCATTCGCTTAAAGCACGCGGAGAAGTATTTCAAGCGGGACAAATGTTGTGCAGGATTATTACGCCATCCTATACTGCTGAATTCATCGCGGAAAAAGATGGAAAAATAGTTGAGATACTGGTAGAAACCGGTAAACCCGTTCAATATGGCACGCCGCTATTTTTATTTGAACCTGTTGGGGCATGTTCTAATGGAAATGGGCATAAACCAGTTCTTTAAAGGGGGGAGAAATTTGAACTGGAAAAAACAAGAAGAGCCAATTGATATTTTTTTAGAGCGTTTGAGATTGGCGGAACAATTTGATAAAGCATGTAAAAAAATCTTAGAGAGTTTTAAAAAATTAGAAAAAGAAGATCTTTTTCTAAAAAGAAAACTTTTAAGACTTATAAGATTTAAAAAACGGCAACATGGATAATAAATAAACCATGCTGCCGTTTTCCATTTTCACAGCAATTTAAAATTATTTATAACCAGCCCGAAATCATAGCCAAGAAACTCCGCGGCTTTGCGGCAGTAAACCATCCTTTCCGTAAAAATTTCAAAATATTCCATAACGGAAACGGATGAGGTGTTTATTTGTAAGTTCAAAATAATCCGTTTTTTATTTTTATCAATCTTTAAACGGCTCAATTCTGTCGCGCGATTAACTCTATCATGAATATCATCATCTCCGTCATCCGTAACGCGCGAATAATGAACATCCGATTTATCCGCAAGCACTACGACAGCGGAAATCGCGCTTGTAAATTTCATCTCCTCTTTATCATGATTTGCAATTGCCTGCATAATTATGGCAATTTCCGCAGGCGGGAAATCATCCATAAATATTTGGTGAAAAAGTAAAGATGCAAGATAATTATGGTAAGTGCGGCTCAGGAAATTCCCCATATCATGGACAAAACCGGCTATTTCGGCAAGTTCCACTTCCCTTTTTTCCAAGCCGATGCGATTGGCGATTTCCCTTGCCCGCGCGGTCACCAGCTCCGCGTGGCGAAGCCCATGCTCGGTATAAGAAAGCGCGTTTAACGAAATTTCCGTCTGTTTTATAAACTCTAAAACCTGCGGATTTTTCTTAATGTCGGATAATGTAAGCATAAATTTATCGGATTGCCTGACTAAAATTCAGCCAAACAATGATTTTATTATTATAAAATAAATATTAACGACTATTCATATATCCTATTCAATACCTCCTTAATCTTCTGCTCGTATATTTTTATTAATTTCTTATTCCCCTCAACCAATTCCCTTTCCGCCTCAATTTTTTCCACAATTTGATTTTGGATTTCAAGAGGCGGGAGAGGAAGAATTAAATTTTTCAAATATTCAAACCCGACCCTTGGCAATTGCGCTCCCTTTATTCCAGCCATAGCTTCACTAACAAAATCTTCATCCAACAATACATACCAATAAAAATTAGTGCTTGAATTTTCTTTACATCGAAATACAAGAATATCAGTTGAACAAATCCCAGCTCTGTCGGCAAGCCATACTTTGTTTAAATTTGGCCTGAGTTTACCATACAACAAATCGCCGCTCCGAAAAACGTTCTTTGTACTTTTTATTTCTTCATATTTTGTTGATAATTCTCCAACAATCTTTCCAGAATTGGAATCAATATTTTCTAAACTGATATAAAATACTTCTCCTATTTTCTTTTGTGGATCAACTTGCTCTTTAACTATATTTAAAACCTCCCCCAACTTCACACTCTCCCACTCCGGATCAATTTCAATCTTCGGCTTCCAATTTTCTATAATCTGTTTTGCCCCATCAATAATTTTCTGATATTTTTCAATCTCCTCAACAATCTCCCTCTGCACTTCAATCGGCGGAAGCGGGATTTTAAATTTTAAAATTTGCCTTGGAGAAATATTGCCTTGAGCACCACCGCCGGCAACCAGCTGACAATAATTATAAAATTTATCACTAACAAGCAACCGCTTTAAAAAATCTTGCGACAATTTTTCACTTTTAGTCGCAATTATTCCAACTCGCTGATTAAGATATTTTGGCTCATTATCATTTGAAACAGCTACCTTCCCCACCGTTGCTCCTGTCATTGCAATCAAAATATCGCCCTCGTTAATAAAGTAGCTGTCCAATTCTCTTTTATATTTGCAATATTGAACTTTGTTAAAATTTATTAAGCCGCCTTTATCTAAATTCCCTATTTTAATAACAGGAACAAACTCCTCTTTTTCTTCATCAATTAGGTCCGTACTTTTAAATGCATATCCTCCAATAAACTCGCAAACTTCCCATAGCTCCACCATCTCAAACTCCGAATTTTGAATTTTAACATTTTCCCGATACCTTTCACCTGATAAATTATAATCTCCGCTTTCCGCAATTTTATCTTTAGAAACCAAATGCGTGATTTTATCATCAATTTTAAAATTTTCAACCCCGATATTTTCCTTCCATAAATTTATAATCTCCAACGCTTTCGGCAAATCGTTTTTATCATGCTCGCGCCTTTGCGCGCCCAAACCATACCCGTCATTATCAATTTTTATAAATAAAATTTTATCTGTTTTCTTTGCCAACGCGTTATCAAAAAATAAAATGCTCGTCTTTACTCCCGCATAAGGATTAAAAACTCCGGACGGCAAAGAGACAACGGCAAAAAGCCCGTCTTCAATTAATAATTTGCGGAGAGTTTTATAAGCATTTTCGGATTTAAAAATAATTCCTTCCGGCACGATAATGCCTGCGCGGCCGTTCGGGCGCAAATGTTGCATAATGTAATCAACAAACAGAACTTCAGATTTTTTCGCCTGAACTGAAAAACGTTTGTGCGGAATAATGCCGCCTTTTGGGGTCATAAACGGCGGATTGGCGAGTATCACATCAAAATTCTCGTCCCATCTTTCTAAACTTGATAAAGTGTCGTAATCGTATATTTTAGGATCCGGAAAATTATGCAAAAACATATTAACCCGGGAAAACTTTGTCATATCCGGATTAATATCATACCCCGTAAAATTATGGTGCAGATTTTTTAATTCCTCATTGCTTAGTTTATCGCCCGGTCGATTCTTTTTATTATTTTCCAAGATGTAATTATACGCGCTGATTAGAAACCCGGCGGTTCCGCAAGCAGGATCAAGAATTTTCTCGCCCTTTTTCGGCTCTACAACTTTAACAATAAAATCAATGATATGCCGCGGAGTGCGAAATTGTCCGGCATCTCCCTGCGCGCCCATAATTGAAAGAAGGTATTCAAAAGCGTTTCCCAGCTCTTCCGAATGATCATAAGAAAACCCGTCAATTTCATGCAAGAATAAATTTAATGTCTCGGGCGATCTGTATGGAAGATATGCCTCTTTTAAAATATCCCTGAAAATTGATGGCAAATTTTTATTCATCGCCATTTGCTCTAATGCCTCAACATAAAGATTCATCCTTTCCTGTCCGCCAAGTTTCGGATCCATTAAATTCCTCCACGAATATTTTTTATATTCGCCCGCGAAAAAACTTGCCTTCCCGCCGAATGATTCCGCTTGCCTGTCCATATCATCCATATATTTATAAATCAGCGCGTTGGTGATCTGCCCCACCTGCGCCTCCGGACTCGGGACAACTCCGACAAGTATATCCCTCAGTGAATTTATCTTTCGTTTTGTTATGTCGTTGAGCATAGTATCTATTTACGTTTATTTTCCCGCTCTATATTTTTAATAAATAGTATAGGAACAATATTTTTGGGCATTAAA
Source organism: bacterium (assembly GCA_043800435.1). Classification (GTDB taxonomy): domain Bacteria; phylum Patescibacteriota; class Patescibacteriia; order JAZDEU01; family JAZDEU01; genus JAZDMY01. Next base: position 9,200 of record JAZDMY010000034.1, on the reverse strand, counting down.
AAACTAAGATCTTGTTCTACAGAAATTATATTCAGATGTTGATAAATTCTAAACCTAATAAAAATAGGATACAATAATTTATTTTTATATTCCTCATGCTTTGAAATGTAATCATCGCCAAACTCTTTTAAAATTTTAATTACTTTTTCTTCTCCTTTTATTGGCAAAATAGCAAGTTCGGCTGACAACTGGGTCACACTATACACTATTAAAAAATTCACCTCTATTGCCTCTAATTGTTTCGCTTATAAGCACATAGAATTTTTCTTTATTTTAGCAATTTTTTAGTATTGCCTCTAAAAGCCTCTAAAAGCCTAACGTATAATAAGTATTAACCGAGGCACCGTTTGGAATAAAAATTCCCAGACTTCTAAGACGTTTCAGATCATTATTTATAGTTGCTCTTGGCGTCCCTTTAAGTATTTTTTGGCAATCTTGTATAGTAATTTTACCTTTCAGTAATAGCGTATCAATTATTTTAGCTTGACGATCATTAATATCTTGATATTTTGCACCTAACAGAATTACTTCAAAATTATTCACAGAATTTCTAAAGAGTGGCAATGGTAAATTCCATTCTTGCATTTTCTTGAATACAATATCAATTCCTCTTCCGTATTCCTCCAAATATTTAAAATCCTTTAATCGTGCTGCAATCATTGAATTACGGCTAAACTGTGCTTCTTTAATATTATCTACAGTAACCCCTGGAGGAAGTGATCCTGGGTTTGTTATTTCTATGCGATCTTTAAATATTCTTATTTGCGTATATGTCTCAATAATTTTATAATCGCGATGAATAATTGCATTTGCGATAAGTTCACGAATACCTTTTTCCGGATATTCATACTTTTCAAAACGTTTTGTGTCGACAATAGTTGCTTTCTTAGTTATGTTTTTAAGCACAAATTTATATGCCTCATCAATTTGTATATCTAAAGTGCCAGTAATATCAGCTGAATCAATAATTTCGGATGATGGATCGCTACCTGAATATCGCACACAACGAACAATATATCGGTCGTATGGAATTTTACCTTGAGGAATAACATCTGTAAATATTAAATACCCGCCAATTGTAGGTTTGTATTCATTGTCAAAACGACCTATTATACCAAGATTTTCAAGAATGGCATCAGCAATGTTGAGAGTTGCCCCTCGTTGCAACTTTAGTTCACTTTCTTCAAGTAGTTTAATAATCTTCTGTGTTGACAGGTCGCTTTTATCTGCCCCTATTGCTTCAGATCGATCAAATTGAAATTCTTTTGATGTTGCCACATATGTACGAAATTCATTATCAGTAATTTTCCTGCTTGTATTGCCTTCTCTGATATATGCACCATTTGGCAATCCTACATGTTTAAAATAACAAGGCATATAATCTTTCGGGCACTCCGGTATATATACGGCTAAGATATTTTTATCCTCATAATCAATAATATGATATTCAGGTCTAAGGATAAAGCTCATTTTATCGTTAAAAAATTCCGTAAGTTTTGTCTGCATCTGATCTAAATTTGTGCAACCAACAATTTCATTCTTTTGTTGACTTACTCCAAAAACAACTAATCCTCCTCCCCGCCGATTTGCAAAAGCCGAAATAGTCCTCCATATATCATTTGGGATATTACTTATAGATGTTTTAAATTCAAGATCGGACAATTCCGTTTCAATTTGAAGTCCATATTTTATTTTCTTTATAATGTCTTCTTTAGTCATATTTAAAAATTTACTAAATAATTAAATCATTAAATGTAAAAATTATAATTTCAAAAATTCGTTGGCTTGAGGGGTCTCTTATTAGAGATCCTTTCGGCGTTTTATAAGGCAACTCCTCCGAAAATAGATTTTTTTATTTTACACCTTCTCAAACTCCTTTAAATCCCCCACATAATCTCTCACATACATAGGGATATATTGGGTATATGGAATTTCATCGGCGCGTTTATAAGCCGCGAGCGATTTAAAAGATTCCATATCAACGCCAGACATAGCATATAAACGGGCAAACTCTTTTTTATCTAAAATTTCCCTTATCTGCGGGTCATGCAAATAGGCGGAAAAAAGCCAGCGGGCGGCGGGCACAAATTTAGCGTCCATTTTTTCAATATCCTGAAATTTATCAAATTCATCCTCAACCTTTTCCTCGCTTGTTTTAAAGCGATCAATTTCCCCGAATACCTTTTGCAGCATCTCCTTAAAACTTACCCATCTGTCAACTAAAAGCGTGCGGCGAAGTTTTTCAGGCGTAAAAAATTCTTTCGGCTTGTCTAAGATATGCCGCTTCACGTATTCCGCGGCGCCTTCAATTCCCTCTTTATCGTAAATATCTTGCGCTTCTTTATTTTCCTTAACCTTTTCTTCAAACTTTTGGAAATAAAGCTCGCGATCTATGCGCATGCCTTCGGCGCCGATAATTTTCTCATCCTTTGAAATAAGTTCATCCGCCCTCGCTAAATCAATCTCATCAATTTTTGCTTTTAAGCCATCCACGGCATTTAATAAACTTTTTACAGTTTTAACTGACGGCAATTTAAGTGTTTCATCATACTTAAATTCATTTTCAAAATATACATAATTGCCAAAGAAATCAAAAAGAAAAAATTTCTCTTTCTCAACCTTTTCGTCTTCGTATGTAAAGGCATATTTTCGTGTTCCTCTTCCTTTTATCTGGATAAAATCAGATGGCGAAAAAATAGGCCGCATCATGCAAAGGTTTAATATGTCCGGACAATCATAACCGGTTGACATCATCCCAACGGTTACGCACACTCGTGTTTTTGATGTTTTATAATTTTCAAAAAACCGAGAATGTCCGTTAAGATTATCATTTGTAAATTGCGCGGCTTTTTCTTGGGATTTTGCCGTATTTGAGGTAACTTGCAGCGCAAAATCGGAATTATATTTGCCTTCCCATATTTTATGCGCCATATAATTTAATATTTCCGTAATTTTGCGAGCATGCGCCTGACTTACGCAAAAAATAATGGACTTTCCGATTTCTCCCGAGATAGGATCTTTTTGCGCGTGATCTAAAAATGTTTTGCAAAAAGCGATATTTGTCTCGTCATTAAAAAACTTCCTTTCATAATCGCGATGGGTAAAATTTTCTTCCGCATCTTTCCCTTCTTCGTCTTTAATTTTGACAGCGTACCCTTCTTTAGAGAGAAGTTCTGCTGTAATTTTTGTCCGCGCGTCCAAAACCCTTGGATTAACTAAAAATCCGTCTTTTGCGCCGTCGCGCAAGCTATAGCGGAAAGTCGGCGCGCCTGATTCGCAACCGAATGTTTTATAAGTATCTAAAAGTTCCCGCCGTTCAAAAGCCCTCGGATCATTTTCATTTAAATCTTTTTTATCAATATTTTTAAGATAATCCTTCGGCGTTGCCGTAAGCCCGAGTTTATACCCGTTGAAATATTCAAAAACCGCCCGGCTGTTCCCGCCCAAAGAGCGATGGGCCTCATCGGAAATAACAAGCTCAAAATCGGTCGGCGAAAATTCACGGCGGTATTTATCGGCGGAGAGCATTGTTTGCACAGTGCTGATAATAATCTGCGCGCTTTTCCATGTCTCGCGATTATTTTTATATACTTTGACGATGTAATCAGTTCCCAATGTTCCTTTTAAAACTTTTTCCGCTTGCGCTTCTAATTCAATCCGATCAACAAGGAATAAAATTCTTTTCGCGTTTCCGGTTCTTAAAAACAGTCGGCAAACCGCGGCGGTTGTTAAAGTTTTTCCCGTGCCGGTCGCCATTTCAAAAAGATATCGCTCCTGTCCGTCTTTAGCCGCTCTCTGGAGCGCGTAAATTGCCTCCAGCTGAAAATCGCGAAGAAGTACCAATCCCTTATCTTTAAGATATTCGCCGCGCGTTGATTCATCTTTAAACCGCGGATCTTCATCAAAACGATTATGCTTTATTCGCGCAATATATCCAGCGTCAATCTTTTCATCCATTAGAGCTTCTTTATTCGGCTTAAATTCTTTACGATGTTTTAATGACTCCAAGGTCGGAAATTCGGTAATGATATTCGGATTACCAGTTTCCGTATCCCAAAAATAATGGGTATTGCCGTTTGAAAGAATTATAAATCTGCATTTATTTGAGTAAGCGTAATCGCGAGCCTGATTTTTTGCATCTAAAGGATGGGATGATTCTCTTTTTGCCTCCACGACAATAATCGGATGTCCATCGTCATCTAAAAGCAAGTAATCAACATAGCCGTTTGTTTTCGTCTCAAAATCGTTGCCAAGTTTATCAAGTTTTATTTTTGTAAGTTTTACGCCTGGTTCAAGCTGAATATTTGCCGAACCGCGCTTATCAGAAAAAAACCGCCAGCCGGCTTCTTCAAGCAGTTTATTAATTTTTATTCTCGCTTGCGCTTCTTTATTAACCATAATATTATAAATCCGTCAGAGTCATCTTTGAGAGACTCAGACGGGACAATCCCCCTCTAAAAAGAAAGCATGCTCTTTTTCTTTATTATAGCTCTATAGTTTGGTTTCGGCAAGGTAAAGGGTGAAGCGAAAAATCACCCTCTCCTCATGCGGCTATCGCTTCCGCCCAAAAAAACGGGCAGATAGGGCAAGCTCTTTTTCTACAGCATGTCTAAGAGGATAATCAATTACAACAAATTACTCAATTACCACTAATTACATCCATAAATTATTGCATTTCCATTTTTTTTAGAGTATTATTAAATTATAACTTTAAATTGCAAAAATTTTAAATATTTACATTGTTTTAAAATTAAAAATTTAAAATTAATCCCCAGATGTCCCCAATTTTAGGAATTGACATTGGCGCGACCTATATAAAAAGCGGCCTCGTTGATGAAAAAGGCAGAGTAAATAATTTCAATAAAAGAAAAAATCGCGTAAAATTCGGTGAGGATTTTTTAGTTAATCAAATTATAAACATTATTCACGAAAACAGGGATCGCGCGAATTTTTCAAAAGTCGGCATCGCTTTCGCGGGACGAGTAAACTACGGGCGCGGGGTTATTTTATCCGCCGCGAATATGGGCGGCATACATAATTTATATTTAAAAAAAACTTTAGAAAGAAAGTGCGAAGTTTCCGTTATGATTGATAATGACGCACATTGCTTCGCGATAGCGGAAAGCGCGTTCGGCGCAGGAAAGAATTATAATAATATTATCGGCATAACCTTAGGCACGGGAATAGGCGGAGGAATAATAATTAATAAAAATTTATACCGCGGCGCGGACAACGCGGCAGGAGAATTTGGTCATATGATTTTAGATATGGATTCCGAAATAAAATGCAGCTGCGGCGAATATGGGCATTTTGAAGCGCTTGCCTCGGGAACTGCTCTTGCAAATTTTTATAAAATGGCAACCGAACAGGAAGCGGATGCGGAATTATTAGCGGAGATGGCAAAAAAAGGCGAGAAAATAGCGCAAAAAACAATTATTCAGTCCGGATATAATTTAGCCGCCGGACTTTCCAATATTATAACAATCTTTAATCCTGAAATAATCATAATCGGCGGCGGGCTTATCAATATTGATTTATTATGGCAAACGGCGTTAAATAATTTCGCGCTGAAACTTTCTTTCAAAGGTTTAAAAAATACAAAAATAGAAAAATCAAAACTCAAAGACGAGGCGGGGGTTATTGGAGCAAGTTTATTATTTTAGATTTTAGATTGCAGATTTTAGATTGTAAAAAAGCTTAAAATTTTTCATCGTGAATAACCCAGTACGTTTTGCAGACAACACATTAATTTATTAAAATTAAAGAATAAAGCTATATTAATCACAACTTTATAATTTTAGATCTACTATCACAGATTTTAGAATATGAATCCAAGAGAATAAAAATCTAAAATCATAAATATAAAATCTAAAATTAAATATGCCCATTCCTCAATTAACATACAAAACTAATAAAAAACTTCAATCCCCTCAAAGAAGAAATTACCGATACAGGGGTGATTTTAAACGAAGGGGAAAAAAGAGCTTTAAATGGCGCGCTTTTATTTTTCTATTGAAAGTATTCGCCATAGCATCCGTTTTAGGCGCGATATCTTTCGCGGGGTTGATATGGTATTTTTCTAGAGATCTGCCGACGACGGATAAATTAATTGAAAGAGATGTCGCCCAAAGCACTAAAATTTATGACCGAACTGGCAAGGCAGTTCTTTATGATATACACGGCGAGGAAAAAAGGACGATGATTTCGCTTGACGATATCCCAAAATACGCGAAGGAAGCGACAATCACAGCCGAAGATAGATCATTTTATTCTCACCATGGTTTTAATTTAAAGGGCATCGCTAGAGCGGTTATTGTAAATATGATAAAGGGCGATCTTTATGGACAAGGGGGCTCAACTATAACTCAACAGCTGGTTAAAAATGCGATTTTGACCTCGGAAAAAACATATTCAAGGAAATTAAAAGAATTAGTTTTGTCTTACAGAATAGAAAACACCTATTCAAAAGATGACATTTTAAAAATGTATCTTAATGAAATACCTTACGGTTCAACGGTCTATGGCATTGAAGCGGCCGCCCAGACATTCTTCGGCAAAAAAGCGGGGGAACTTACTTTAGCCGAAGCCGCGGCTCTCGCCTCTTTGCCCCGAGCGACTACTTATTACTCGCCATACGGAAATCATAAAGATAAGTTAATTGAAAGGCAGCATTATATTCTTGATTCTATGGCTGAAGAAAATTATATTTCAAAAGAGGAGGCGGGAGCGGCGAAAACGGAAGAATTAAAATTTAAAGCATTGGAAGAAAATATTATCGCACCTCATTTTGTGATGTATATTAAAGATATTTTAGCTGAAAAATATGGAGAAAAATTTATGGAGCAGGGCGGCTTAAAGGTATATACTACCCTTGACTTAGATAAACAAAAAAAGGCGGAAGATGCGATAAAAAACGGGTTTGAAAAAGTAAAAGAATTTAACGGCTCAAATGCCGCTATGGCGGCGCTTGATCCAAAAACAGGACAAATACTTGCTATGGTTGGCTCAAAAAATTATTTTGATATTGAAAATGAGGGGAATTTTAATGTGGCGCTCTCGCCAAGGCAGCCGGGATCATCTTTTAAACCGATTGTTTATACCGCTCTTTTAGCAAGGGGCTATACTCCTGAAACTATCCTGTTTGATACAGTAACTAATTTTAAACCAAAAAATGTGGAAGGCAAAGATTATATCCCCCATAATTATGATAATAAAGAACACGGCCCTGTATCTGTTAGAACGGCTTTGCAGGGGTCGCTAAATATTCCGGCTGTAAAGGCGTTGTATTTGGCAGGAGTGGATAATGTCTTAGAACTGGCTAAAAAACTTGGATACACAACGTTAAATGAACGGGATCGTTTTGGACTATCGCTTGTTTTAGGCGGAGGAGAAGTTAAATTATTAGAACATACCGCCGCATATGGGATATTAGCCAGGGAAGGAGTTAGCCATCCCACGACTGCGATACTTAAAGTTGAGGATAAAGACGGACGGGTAATAGAAGAATATCAAGATAAAGAAGAGGTCGTTTTAAACGCTGAAACTGTTAGAAAAATGAACGATATTTTATCGGATGATAACGCACGCGCTTATGTTTTCGGGACAGGCGGCATTCTAACATTAAAAGGCCGACCTGTATGCGTAAAAACAGGGACGACAAATGATTATAAAGATGCGTGGACTATCGGTTATACGCCATCTTTAGTCGCGGGCGTATGGGTCGGTAATAATAATAATACTGAAATGAAAAGAGGCGCGGACGGCAGCATAGTGGCTGCTCCAATCTGGAATGAATTTATGAAAAACGCGCTTGGACCGGCGGCGGGCCAAGATCATACGCAGGTTGAAGAATTTAAAAAACCCGCGGAAGATAAAGCTCAGAAAGTAATGCTAAACGGAAGCTCTATTCAAGAAATTAAAGTAAAAATAGATAAGGTCTCGGGTAAATTAGCGAATAATTTCTGCCCTGAGTCATATATTGAAGAGCAAACTTTTAATTCCTTGCATTCAATCCTATATTATATTGATAAAAATAATCCGCGAGGCGATTTTCCGCAAAATCCGGCTTCAGACCCCCAGTTTGAGGGTTGGGAATCCGCTGTTTTAGAATGGGCTAAAAATCAAAAAGATTTAAATCTTACTGTGCCGCCGGAGGAAAAATGTTTTCTTCACAATCTTGAGAATAAACCGATAATAAATATAATTTATCCGGGCAATAATGATACCATAACTTCCGATAATATAGAAATCAGCATTAATGCTACCGCGCCGCGAGGAATAAACCGCATTGATTATTATATAGATGGTTTATTGGTGCAGACGGTAAGCGCTTATCCGTTCGGATTAAAATACCCTGCGGAAAAAGTCGCAAATGGATTCCATAATATTAAAGCAACAGCATACGATGATGTTGGGAATAATAACGCGGCATCTATTGATATTAATATAATGGCCTCAAGAAAACCGATAAGTTTTTTATGGATTTCTCCGCAAATAAACCATGGCCTATACCCTTCGGCTTTTCCGCTTTCGTTTAATATCCAAATATCAGATCCCTTTAACGCGCAGAACATAAAAATATGGATGCGCGAAGGAAACGGAGAAGCAAAAATAATTAATTCCTTTACTTCTGAAAATATACACGGAAATAATTTAGAATTTTCATGGGGAGAAAATCCTTCCGCAGGAGACTATGGCTTTTACGCCGAAGCGATTGATAAGGAAAATAGATATTCGCGAAGCGAGGAGATGAGAATAACAGTGATAAAATAAATTAAAAATTACAAAATTAAAATTTCCTAAATTTGCTATGCCAAAATTTAAAAAATTCATCGCTATCCTCTTCTATCTTTATCTCTTCCTACTTCCCTTCCAAACCCGATATATTTATAATCAGGCATCACTAAACCCCTCCCTGCCCTCCCCTCAAAATGGAGGGAATAATGTATGGGAATACGGAACCCGCAGCTTATATGCGACGGAAATTCTATTGCTTATTATCTTATTATTATTCGTAAGTTCATCCCTTTATTATCTTTCTACTAAAAATATTCCCCTATCTTCTTTAACGAAAAAAATGCGGCAAAATTTAAAATCTCCGCATATTTTTCTTCCATTGTTATTTTTAATCTGGTCGTCCGCGTCTATTTTATGGGCGCAAGACAAAGGACTTGCATTTTATAAATGGACGATTTTATTAG
>JAZDMY010000025.1:0-4134 GCA_043800435.1 bacterium | reverse complement strand
TAAAAGGACATTTTTTTAATAAGCCGTCGGACGCTTTTCAGGTTATGCGGAATTTGGGGCTGGGGATTACGAATACGGATATTAGAAAAATTGAGGTTGGTGAGACGGAATAGGAAATATAGAAAATAAGAAAATTGATATATGCAATACCAAACTATATTATTTGATTTTGACGGGGTGCTTTGCAAAGGACGGTTTTATAGCACTTTATTGTCGGAATATCCGGAAGTTTACGATTGGATTCAATTAAACATTTTCGGGGATAGCGAATTGGTGAAAAAATGGATGAGAAATAAGATCAGTTCTGCCGATGTTAATGGATTGATTGCTAAAAATACAGGGATCAATTATGAAATTTTGACTGAATTATATAAAAATAGTATTCTACAGATGAAATTAGAGACCGAGCTTATTGATTTGATAAATTCATTAAGCAAAGTGGAAAGAGAAATTGGTATTATTACGGATAATATGGACGTTTTTACGCAAATTATAGCTCCAGTGCTTAATGCAAAATTTGATTTAATAATAAATTCCGCGGATTACGGGATATTAAAGAAAGACGATGATGGAAAATTATTTGATATCGCTCTCAATGCGCTGGGAGATAAAATTGAAAATAGTTTAATGATTGATGATTCGGAATCCACAATTAAGTTGTATCGGCAGAAAGGCGGTCATGGAATTGTATATAAAAATTTTGCGGAGTTAAAATCATTTTTGTATATATAAAAGTAGTGTTATAAAAATATGCCGAATTTAAAAGAAAAACCAACTTTTAAGGATGTCCAAGAGTATGTTAAAGAAATTGAAAGAGAACGCGGTTTCTCAGGGCAATCCATTCTTTAGAAGTGCCTTATTCTGGGTGAAGAAATCGGGGAATTATTTAAGGCAATTAGAAAATCGGAAAAATTGGAAATAGATCAAAAATCAAAAATTACTTCTATAGAAGAAGAAATAGCCGATGTTATAATTTTACTTTCAAGTATAGCAAATCGCTACGATATTGATATTGAAACCGCTTTCAGGGAAAAAGAAGAAATTAACAAAAAGAGAAATTGGAAATAATGATTATTAAATTATCCGGCAATTATAAATTAATATGGAAAAAAATAAAATTTTATCAAAAGCAAATAATTACGCGTATATTGATGCCGCGAATTTACATAAAGGCATATCTGATTTTGGGTGGAAACTTGATTATGCGCGATTTAGAATTTGGTTGACCGAAAAATATCAAGTGAAAACTGCTTATGTTTTTATCGGATTAATACCAAGATATAAATATTTGTATAAATATCTTCAAGAATGCGGATTTACTTTAGTATTTAAAGAAGTTGTTTATAATAGCGATGGGGAACCAAAAGGAAATTGTGATGCTGATTTGGTCTTGCAGGCAGTATGCGATACCTACGAAAATAAATTTAATCAAGCGGTTATTGTTTCCAGTGATGGAGATTATGCCAGTTTAGTGAATTTTTTAGCAGGAAAAAATAAATTACGAGTTATATTATCCCCAAGCAACAATAAAAAATGTTCAATTTTATTAAAAAGGACTATTTCGCCAATAACGTATTTAGATGAAATGAAAAGTAAAATATCTTTAGAAAGAAAAAACCCCCATTAAGGACGAACCTTAACAGGGTTTTTTTCGTAGTAATTATACATATTATATACCAATAAAAAAATTTGTCAATGTTTTGTTTTTGCTTTAAGTAAAATAAAATCAATAAACATTTACACTTTTTTGAATATGCGAAAATACGAATGAATTCGGATAAATTCGTTTTCGGAGAATTCGGATACAATTCGTAAATTCGGATTATAGGGCTATGAAACAATCAAAACTTTTCGGAAAAACTTTAAAGAGCATGCCGTCGGATTTAACAGCGGTTAGCCATAAGCTTTTAGTGAAAGCCGGGTTTATTGCTGAATCGGTGGCGGGAAGATATTATTTTTTGCCACTGGGAATGAGGGTGCAGGATAAAATTATAAAAATAATAGAGGAAGAAATGAATACTGCCGGCGCGCAAAAGATGATTACGCCTACGCTTCATCCGCTGGAGTTATGGGAAGAGACAAATCGCACGAATTCCGTCGGGTTTGAATTAATGAAGGTAAAAGACAGACGGGATGCGGAATTCGCCTTGGGCGGCACGGCAGAGGAGATGATGGTGGATGTGGTTCGCCGCTATAATATGAGTTATAAGGATTTGCCGTTTAATATTTATCAGTTTTCGCAAAAATTCAGAGATGAAATGCGCGCTCGCGGAGGATTACTTCGCGCGCGGGAATTTTTAATGAAAGATGCTTACTCATTTCACGATGGCGAGGAGGATTTTAAAAAAGAATATGAAAAGATGGGAAAAGTTTACACAAAAATTTTTGAACGGATGGGTTTAAAAACTTCTTGCGTGGAATCCGACAATGGATATATCGGCGGGGAATATTGCCATGAATATGTAGTGGAAAATGAAATTGGGGAAAGTAAATTTTTAGTAACTGATGACGGCAAGTATGCGGCGCATGAAGAAGTGGCAAAATTTAAGCGCGCTGAGATGAATCTGGAAGAAAAAGAATTGCCGATGGAAATAAAAGACGCGCCTCGCGGCGTATCAATAAATGATGGCGTAAAATTATATAATAAGCCGGCATGGCGACAGATAAAAACTTTGGTTTATAAGGCAAATGGCGAATTTGCGTTGGTTGCTGTCAGGGGAGATTTAGATATAAACGAAATAAAACTTGGACATGTATTAAACTGCAATAATTTAGAAATGGCGGCAGAAGAAGAAATAAAAAAATTGGGATTTTGCGCAGGGTTTGTTTCACCATTGAAGCTGAAAATAAAAAAAGTGGGCGACATTTCTTTAAAAACAGTTAAAAATTTTTATACCGGCGCGGACGAGTTTCAGAAAGATACATTGAATGTGAATTACGGACGGGATTTCACGGTGGACAAGCTCGCGGATATCGCACTGGCAAAAGACGGATATTTGACTGAAGATGGAAAAATTCTGCATGAGAAAAAAGGAATAGAAGTCGGAAATATTTTTCAGCTCGGAGAACATTACAGCAGCATGATGAATGCCCGATTTACCGATAAAGACGGCAAAGAAAAATTTTATTATATGGGATGCTATGGTATCGGCGTGGGGCGAACGATGGCAACGATTGTGGAGATGTTTAATGATGAGAAAGGCATAATTTGGCCTTCATCTGTTGCGCCGTATCAAGTGCATTTGATAAGAATAGGAAAATCAGAAGAAGTTGCTGAAAAGGCGGAAGAATTATATACTGAACTCACCGCAAAAAATGTGGAAATTTTGTTTGACGATCGCGACGTTTCTGCCGGAGTAAAATTTGCCGATAGCGATTTAATTGGGATTCCTTTGCGCATTGTGATAAGTGAAAAAACGCTTGCGAAGGATTCGGTGGAAATAAAAAAGAGGGATAGCGGGGAAGTGGCGATCGTGGAATTTAAAGACGTGGAGAAATTAGTAGTAATTAGTTAGTGTTGAAATAGTGTCCACAGCGTCATCCTGAAGGAGCGATAGCGACTGAAGGATCCCGTGGTTAAGCAGAAAAACGCTGGGATTCTTCGCCCTCCTGGCGCTCGGGCTCAGAATGACGCGACTATTTAAACAGCAATTAATTGTAATTAAGAAATTTTTTTTCAAAATAAATTATGAAAATAGGATTTTGTAATGGCATTTTTTACAGAATTAAAAATATCAGCGGAAGATTTTCTAAGGGAATAATTACCGGTGTAAAATCGGAAATGCGATTGAATTGCATCTTGCTGATGAAGGGATGGCCGATTATTTATTAGAACATCAGAATACTGATTTATCGGGATTTCCTTTTATTTCCATTCATGCTCCTTGTATTGAATATAAAAATAATGCAGCGTCTAAGGAGATTTTAGAAAAATTAAAACAAATATGTTTAACTATGAAGATAGACAATGTCGTTTTCCATGCGGATTGGATACTATACTAATTTGCTAAACTAAATAGGATTATATAATCTCGAAATTGAGTGTCAATAATTTATTCAACTCATCCTTATACTGTTCTATATCTCTAAAAAATTCAAAAATTGCTTTTTCGAATTTTTTAAAGGTATCGTAAT
>JAZDMY010000021.1:0-6928 GCA_043800435.1 bacterium | reverse complement strand
AACTTTTAAAATCTTATGTCTAAAAAAATAAAAAATATTATACTTTGCTTTTTACTGATTTTTAGTCTAATTGCGAGTGTGCAACAGGTGCGCGCCCAAGACTTGGACGATGGAAGTTTAGGGAAGGATATTAAAGATTTTACCGAAATAGTCGGCAAGCCGTATAGTCCGGAAAAAGTGGGATTTAAAGAAGGTCAAAAAAACATGATTGATATTTATAAGCTTTTAATCGGAAGATTTGCCGCGTTTTTAAGCATAGTATTTTTTGTGCAGGTCATAATAGGCGGCGTGCAACTAATGATGGCGGGAGGGAGCGAGGAAAAAGTTGGCGAGGCGAAGAAAAGAATTATGCACGGCGTTATTGGGATTGGCATTGTATTATCCGCCTATATTATTACTTACTTTGTCTTAACGCAGGTTTCAAGAGCGGCGGGAGTTAAGACGGGGTTTGAATAAATAACTGAATTTTAAAAATTTTTTAAAGTTCGCTTACTTAAGCATTAGATTTTGTGTTATTAAGCAACATTTTTACACGGATAAACACTGATAAGAAACGGATTAACACAGATATTCTTTAAAATTTTCCAAAGTTTAGTAATAATATGCTAAAATTTAAAAAATATATAATTTTATTATTGATGATTTCTTTGAGTTCAGCAGGCGGGATTTGCCTGCCTTTGCAAGCAGGCGCGCAGGAAAAAAAATGCGACCCAAGTTTAGAAGATTGCATTAATAACGCTAATATTACGATGGGAAGCGGTCAAATGTTTTTAAATTCAATTGTCGGGGATGTTTATGAAACAAATAATGTGAGAGAATATACGTTTATTTCATGGATAGGAGCTTTAACTTTTTTATTTATTTCATTGCTTGCCGCTTTTTTCGCGATAAAATTAATTTACGCGGGATTTTTATGGATGACGGCGAATGGCAATGATGATCAGATAGGAAAATCAAAAGGAATTCTTATAAATTCAATAGTCGGATTATTAATTGTATTATCAGCTTTTGCTATTTCATGGTATATTCTTGATAAAATCGGAAATAAAACGATTAAGCAAGAAGCGGCGAGTCAGAAAGAATAATTTTTATGCTTAAAAATAAATTTAATGTTATTATTTTATGCTTGATTTTTAGTATGTTTTTTGCGTATAATAATAATGCTGTTGCGGAGGGATTAAAAGATTATACTTTAAGGTTCAGCGATGTGGCATATCATAATACATCATCAGGGAAAGTTAAAGATCCCATAATTATTATCGGACAGATTGTGCAATGGTTTCTCGCGGTTTTAGGCATTATTTTTTTTCTTTTTTTACTTCAGGCGGGTTTTTTATGGATGACGGCGAGCGGGAACGAAGATCAGGTTGGAGAGGCAAAGAAAAAAATGGTAAATGCATTAATTGGATTAATAATCGTGCTTGCGGCTTATGCAATCGCGTATTTAATTTTAGAAAACTTTACCAGCATAATTCAGGGGAGAGTTTAAATATTTTAATTTATTTTTCCCATGTATCACTTGCAACTGGAAAAATTTGAGGGACCGTTTGATTTATTATTGCAACTAATTGAGCAGGATAAGTTAAATATAAGCGAAATATCGCTTGCAGAGATAGCTGATCAATATGTGCAATATATAGATCTAAACAAAGATAAAATCAATGCTAATGACCTTAGCGATTTTTTATTAATTGCCGCAAAACTGCTGCTTATAAAATCAAGATATTTGATGCCGTTTTTAGAAACGGATAATGATGACGAGGATGAGGGAAGTTTAGAAAATCAGCTAAAAATTTATAAAGAATTTTTAGAAGCGTCAAAAAAAATAAACGCGTGCTATGAAAGTAAGAATACTGCGTTTTTTCGTCCTGTTTTTTTGCAAACCAGGGAAATATCTTTTTATCCGCCGAAAAATATTACGACAAACGGGCTAAAAGAGGCGTTTTGCGATTTACTTGCCCGGTTAAAACCATATTTTAAAATAGATGAGGAAAGATTTGAACGGCGCATTACTGTTCAGGAAAAATTAGATGAAATTAAGCAAATGCTTTTAAACCGTATTGAATTTGGATTTAGCAATTTACTGGGCAGCAGGGAAAAGTCGGAGATCATCGTAAGTTTTCTTGCGATTTTAGAGCTTGTAAAACAAAAATATGTGTTCGTTGATCAGGAAGGGCATTTTGAGGAAATTATCATAACAAGAACTATATGAAATCAAAAATAGAAAGTTTATTATTTGTTTCGCCGCGCCCGCTTTCGGCAAACCAATTGGCGGATATTTTTAAGGTTGATAAAACGGAAATATTAAAAGCATGCGATGAGTTGATGGAAAAATATAACGCGGCGGGAAGCGGAATAAGTATCATAAAGCATAAAGGATGGACAGAGGGAGGAACGAAATTCCAGATGACGACAAGCCCGGATAACGGGGAAATTGTGAGTGAATTTAACAAGGAAGAGATAAATAGCGAATTATCAAGACCTTCTCTTGAAACATTGACGATTATCGCATATCGCGGTCCTGTTTCTAAGGCGGAAATTGAGCAGATAAGAGGTATAAATTGCAGCTTGATTTTAAAAAATTTGCTTATGCGGGGACTGGTTGAAGTAAAGGAAGACAAGGATGCGGTGATTGACTATTATAATATAACGGCTGATTTTATGCGTCATTTAGGGATATCGGATGTGAAGGGATTGCCTGATTATGAACGGCTTCGGGGGGATGAGGTGATTAAGGAGATGCTGGAAATTTAAGATTTTTGATTTTAAGATTTTAGATTTGAACTCGTAGGAATTTTCAAAGAAATATTTAAGTTATGGATATTAGATTTCAAACACTTAATTTTTTAAAACATCTCAATCCCCGCCCGCGCGAATGTCGTCGTTCAGTCAGTCGGGTGGGCGCAGCGTCTTTCGTGGTAAATCAAAAATCTAAAATCATTAATCTAAAATAAAAGTGCTTGACTTTCTGAATTTTTTAAAATAGTATGTGTTTATAACGCAGAGGATAAAATCTTTGTTCATTTATTTTCGGGGATCGTCTAATGGTAGGACAGTGGCCTTTGAAGCCATTAATCGGGGTTCGAATCCCTGTCCCCGAGCAAGGTCAATAAATCAAGAAAACAAGAAAACAAGAAAATCGGCTTATGCCGATTTTTTTAGTTTTTAGAGTTTGTTAATTTTAGCAGTTTTTTGATTATTTAAAATTTTAAAATTAATTTCTTTCATTATTTCATGGCATATCATTTACGAAAATAGCGTATTTTTTATTTTTAATGTGGATAACTTTTTAAATTTATTTTATGTATCCGATATAAAATCCGTAATATTTTTTCATAATTTATTTTTTTGGCTAATGTTTGATGAAATCCGATATATATCGGATTAATGTCGTAATAGATTTTTTTATTTAAAAACAGTTAAAATTTATTGAATTTTCGTTGACCATAGCGGATAGAAAATGATATAATACGAGTAAATTATCCGATATATTTTTGCATATGTTTTTATTCTTAAATATTGTTTTTTGGATGGATATATAGTATCGGAAAATGCTTTAAAAAATCTCCATGTTTTATCATAAATTTATAAAAAATACCCCGACAGCCGATACTGCTAAAAAAGAGGAAAATAATCATATCTCTTTATCTGATGCCAGCAAGTATTCCCGCTACTCGCAAGAGTATTTAAGTTTGCGCGCGCGGCAGGGAAAGCTTCAGGCGATTAAAGACGGGCGCAATTGGGTAACGACAAAGGAATGGATTGACGAATATGAAAAGAAGTTTGGTGTGTCTTCTGGCAATATCGGGAAAATATCGGATATGTCTAAACGGCTATTTAGCCGCAAAGCTTTTGCTGTCGCGGCTGTAGCTGTTTTTTTAATAGCGGCGGTAGTTTTTGGAAAAGAAATAGGACCGATAGGACAGGCAAGGCAAATAATTGGAAAAGAAATTGGAAATTGGAAGCTTGTCATGGGATTGCCGAATGGATTAGAAATTAAGAAATTAAGAAATAAAGAAATTAAGAAATTTGCTTTAGACGGAATTAAAGGATTGGCAACTGGAATAAATAATACGATCGGGAAGTTCGGCGAGGGGCTGGGGCAAAGTTATATCGGACTAAGTCGTGAAATAGTAAAAATCGCCGGCGGATTCGGGGAAGCGGTTGGCGAAAGTTATATCGGATTAAACCAGCAAATAGTTGAAGCAGCGGATGGGTTTGGAAACGGGATGAGACAGAGCTGTATCGGATTGAGCGGCAATATGTTTAATGCGGCGAATATCTCAGGCATGTCCCTTGATAAAGGACGGGCTGTTTTAGCAGACGGAATAACCTATATAGGGAATGCGGGAATAAAGGTCTCAGGCAAGGCAGGCGATATAATGAATAAGGCAATTGTCGCATGGAAAAATGTTATTACTAATATTCCGAAGGATGAAAATGATTTTAACGCGCTGGTAAAAGGAAATAGGGATTGGAAATTGATGGAAAATGGAGATATGGCGGTAAAAATCCCCCTTGCCCCCTTTGCAAAAGGGGGAACTGATTTGGCGGGCAAAGTTGCGGGAGCTGTTGCTGTAAAACAAGCGGCAGGAGATAAAAATAAACAGGGATGGTTCGGCAGCTTGGTGAATGGTGGAAAGGATGTATTAAATTTCAGCGGCAATTTAATGGGAATAGCAGTTGATGGTTTTTCCGATGGCATGGAGGCGGTAGTTAAAAATATGGACAGCGCCATGGGTTTAGTATTTGGAAATAATGTTAACCATAATTTAGCGCAGACATCAAGAATTAATTTAGCTGTTTCAAACACGCAAGATATAAACAGCGATTCCCATTTGGACGGAGACGCGCAGGATGAAAATATTTCTGATGAGTTAAGCACGCCGGTTGCGGAGACGGATTCGCCACAGGAGGACGCGCAAGATGAAAACGAACAGAAAGAGGACACTGCCGCGGATTCTCAAGAGAATGTTGCCGTTGATGAGCTCCCCGCGCCTTCAGTGAACACTAAAATTGTTCAAAGGGTTGTAGAACGGGAAATTGTTAAGGAAAATAATATTATAAATAAAAATATTACGACTTACAATGCTATTGATAATACGAAACTTTCTTTAACGGGAGGAACGATAACCGGGGATCTTATGGTTTTAGGAAATACAAAAGTAAATGAATTATCAGCGGCCTCAATCCTGAACGGAGGGACATTGATAAATACCGGCGAGGCGCAATTAAACGGCGGCGTAAGAATCGGTTCAGGGCTGCTTACAGCTGGAACATCTGAAGCATTGGATAGAGTAAATATAGGCGGCGGGCTGGTTGTTACGGGAAATACGCAATTGGCAGGTGTTACGATTAACGGCGCGGAAACTATTAATGGACAATTAATTGTAAGCGGACAAATACAAACTTCTGGAATTAATGTTTCAGGATTTGCAACCGCTAATAATCTTAGCGTCGCTGGACATATACAAGCAGGAACTTTGGGCGTTTCAGGCGACTTTGGAATAAATAAAAGTTTATTCGTAACTAGAAATGCGACTTTAGGATCTAACGCGAGCGATACATTATTAGTAAACGGGGCATCCACATTTGCCGCAGGAGTTTCTGCTAATAGAGGGCTTAATGTAGAGGGCGCGAATTTTACCGTGGGCGGAAGTAATTTCGTGGTTGACACAAGCGGAAATGTAACGGTCGCGGGAAATTTGACAGTTAGCGGAAATAATACGACTGGCGGCACATTATCTGTAACCGGGGGGATGACTTTTGACAACGCTTCTTCAACAATGCTTACTCTCGCAAATAACTTTTGGTCAAACGGAACGACAAGCATCGGAGACGCGGACGCGGATATTTTAAATATAAGATCAGGCGTGTGGAACATTACATCCACTGCCACCACAACAGTCGCAATGACAAAGGGAATAAACTTTGACTCGGGAACTTTTGTGATTGATCCGAATTCGGGAAGAGTGGGAATTGGAACGAGCAGCCCCCGCGTTCTTTTACACGTTGGAAGCAATCTTAGCGAACACATTTTTGGTTCAGAGGATATGATGGTATCCGGCGCGTCTGAATTTGACGGAACATCTTGGTTTGACGGATCGTTAAGAGCATCTTCAACTTTAATGGTAACTGGCGCGGCAAATTTATATAACGACTTAACAGTAAATTCCGGAGTGCAAATCGGCGCAAGTCCGAGCGCGGGACATATTACGGCATTGGCTGATAATAGTTTAATTGCAGCAGGTCAGAGTGAATTTGACGGAACATCTTGGTTTGACGGAAGTTTAAGAGCGTCAAGCACTTTAATGGTGACAGGCGCTGTGAGATTATATAACACATTGTTAGTTGATGGCTCTTTTGCGGCTTCTTCAACTGCGCAAATTACCGGAGCTGTAAATTTATATAGCACTTTGAATGTGGCGGGCAATACAACAATGTCAAACGCGTCTTCCACAATGCTAACAGTTGCAAATAATTTATGGTCAAACGGCGCGACGAATATCGGAGATGCGGACACGGATATTTTAAATATTAGATCAGGAGTGTGGAACCTTACATCTACTGCAACCACGACCGTGGCAATGACAAAGGGAATAAATTTTGATTCTGATACTTTTGTTATAGATCCGAATAGCGGGAGGGTGGGAATTGGAACATCAAGTCCGTTTGCCGTTCTTTCTGTAAATGTCCCCACTGGCATAAATTCATTTGCGATTGGATCATCCACAGGCACATTCTTTTTAGTGGACGCGAATGGGAATGTGGAGATAAGCAGGGATTTAACTTTAGAGGGTAATCTTACAGTGATTGGGAATACATCATCTGATACGGTGACAATAAATTCAGCTTTTAATTCCGACATAATTCCGAATTTAAATGCTGTTAATGATATCGGTTCTGCCGCGTATTTTTGGGATTATGG
>JAZDMY010000005.1:0-6377 GCA_043800435.1 bacterium | reverse complement strand
TTTTAGTTTATTCTCCTTGATAAGTTGCTCAACGTTTTCGTACCCGTATCCCGGGCGGCCAGCTCAAACTAATTTTATCTCCCCCTGTTGCAATGGGGGATTAAGGGGGATTTTTTCCGCCGCATCTATTCGCTCTCCAATTTGCGTTGATTCGCGTAATTTCGCAAATGCGTTTACTAATCCTGCAATATTCTTCTTCTCTTCTAATCTCCCGACAAAAAAAAGATACGGCGAGAAAATTTTATACTTTTCCAATGTTTCAGCAATTTTATTTTTATCTATGGATGAATTAAATTTATTATCATCATATCCGTTATAAACAACTGCCATTTTTTCAGCCGGGATTTTAAATAAGCCCAAAATTTCATTTTTAGTAAATTCCGATATAACAATCACTTTCTTGGCAAACTTTAAAGAATATCGGACCGTCCATTTATGATACCAATATGCCTGCGGAGTATATAAATGCTTGAATTTTTCAAAACCAATATCATGCCATGTCACAACAGTATTTTTCGCATGAATAAGCGGCACGGAATGAGCCGGAATAAATAAAACGTCCGGCGGATTAAATAACATCTCCAGTGATAATCTCACATTTGTCCATAAATATTTCGGCGGCCATTTTAAAATTTTATTTTCCCAATTCGCCGGCAATTTCGCTAAATCGCCATGCAACGGCTCGCGAGAATACAAAATAATTTTATGCTCGCATCCCGCAGAAATTTTTTTTAATTCCTCAATTAAAAAATACGAATACCATTCCGTACCCGTCTTAATTTTTTTGTCCGCGCGCGACGCGTCTATGCCTATGACCATAGAAAAATATAAGTATTTTTTATTTATTATTCCTATCCCCCATCTTAGATAACGCCAAATCTATTAATGCCGTGTAATTTTCGGGATGCAGGATTAATTCATTATGGGTTCCTTTAACTGAATAAAAACCATCGACCTGCTCTTCCTTTATATTTTCCTGAACTTTATCCATTGGGAATGCCTTATCATTAGCAGCATGAATAATGGATACTCCAATGCCCTTTTCTTTTAAAACTTTTAATAAATCCACTGTTTCCATTTTAGCAATAGCAAAAACCTCTTTCAATGCCATTTTTGGATTATCCATTATTGACTTTACGCCTTCTTTACCTTTCTTAGTTATAATTTTTGCAAGTTCAGGCTCTTCTTTAATTCGTTTTGATTCCTCTAATAAATCAGATAAAAATCTCTTTGCCAATTTTAAAAAACTATCTTTTCCTAATTCAAAAAAACAATTAAGTTTTATCTTAAAAACATCCCCTTAATTTTTTCCCATAAAGTCGGCTTCTTTTCCGTATATTTTTCTTGACTGTTAATGGGCGCAGATTCCATATTCATTAAGATTTCTTCCATCCTTTTTCCTTCTCTATGCACGACATCGCTATCATATTCCGCATTATGCGCGGATGCGCCCGCGTAAGACGGTTTTTTTTGATCAAGATGTAAATTTATAATTCTTCTAGTTTGAGTTTCATCAATATAAACATGAAACCGCGGATAAAACATCTCGCGGCTCAAGCGCTTTATGTAACTTATCTTTCCCGTCCTGTGGTCATAATTTTCAAAATATCCTAACTTTTGCAAAACCGAACGGGTCGGACTTTTTATTGTCTCGGGAATAAAAATCTTCATAAATTTCTTAATTTCTTATTTTAATTTCTTCCCCCTCCTTTATCCCTTTCCTATCACAAAATCCTCCATTTACTTCTAAGACCATATCTATCGGCTCGGATGGAGAATATATATTAACGGGATTATGCCCTTCAGGCGATAAATTTTTATCAATTTTAATAACTCTATTTTCTTTAATCCAAATTATATCCAGCGGAAAATTCATATCACGCATAACAAAATATCGCTCTCTTAAATCATTAAACACAAATAACATCCCGCAATCCGCACATAAATTTTCTCTTCCGCTAAGCCCCTTATATCGCGTCTCATCAGTATTTACTATTTCTATATTTATTTTATTATCTCTTATTTTTATGTAATCTATTTTTTTTCTCCCGCTTAGAATAAAAAATATAAAAATAAATAAAATAACGACAAAAAGAAAAATAATTATTTTATTCTTTCTCATACTAATTTAATTTTCCTGATAACCATCCACATAAATCGTCACCCCTTTTCGCCTTATTCCTTTTCTCATACCCGCATTTTTCACAAACGTGCACAATAACCATCTCTTTGCCCTGCGACTCAATTCTTACCGGTCTCATCATACCGCCGCATGATGCCGCGCGATCGCCCGGATTTATATCAACGTGCTTGCTCCAAAGGCAATGCGGACAATGATTAGTATATCCATTGCCTTTTACCGACGCGCCGCAATGCTCGCAGATAAAATCCTCCTTGCATTTTTGAAATTTTTTACCGCTCCTTAAATATTCGCGTTGATTCGCTTTCATATTAGCGTTAATTCGCGTTATTCAATAATTCCACAATCTTTTCCTGAATATCTTCCGCTTCCCCCGCCTCATAGGCGCCGCCCTGAAAAAGCTGGTGCCCGTCATAAAGGAATCGCGGGACAATATGAAAATGCAAATGGGAAACAATCTGTCCCGCAATTGTTCCATTATTAACCCCGAGGTTAAATCCCTCAGAGCCAACCGCTTTTAATGCGATAGGCGCAATATTTTTAACAACTTTTATAATTTTACATAATAGTTCCTCAGGAGTATCTAAAATATTTTCATGATGTTCTTTTGGAACGACGAGAATATGCCCCTTATTTATCGGGATAATATCTAAAAATGCATAGATAAAATCGTCCTCATAGACCTTATAAGAAGGGACATCTCCTCTTATAATTTTGCAAAAAATACAATCAGTCATATTTTTTAATTTAACCCCTCCTGTAGAGACGGACAACCTGCCCGAATGAACATCCGTTCAGGCGAATGCCTCGTCTTTACAACTGAGTATTATCTAACTTAATTTACTCTTTATAAAATAACTATACCATTTATTATAATTATAATCAATAAAGCCCTAAAATCAAGGTAAGGCACTGCAAATTTCGGCATAAAAAGCTCAAAAATACACAAACCTATAAAAAAAATAGAAAAAATTATGAAGGTATCGCGGAAAAAATTTTTTAAAAGTTGTTTCATCATACAGTAATTATATGTTTATATCCGTGCTCCGCATATATTCCGTTTCTTATCCGTGTTAATCAGTTTTTTAACGAAACACCGCCCTTATATTTTTAATATCTATTTCCCTATCATCGCCTAACCATGGTGATGAAAAAATAAAATTATACTTGCGCGCATTTCTTTGCACACCGGAAAGATTAAAATTAACTTTAGAAATTTTCCAACCGTTATCTTCTTCAGGGATATTGTATCCGGCTATCACATAATCAATATTATTTAAATCAGCAATGGATTCAATCTTTCTGAATTCCGGATTTAAAAAACTTTCCGGCGAAAAAGAAAATAAACCATCGCCCTGCGCCATTAAACTGCTTTTAAAAAACTTAAGCTCCGTAATGCAATTTAACTTATTAAAATTCTCGCATGAATAATTTACAACCGAAAATTGCTTATAAAGATCATCAATTTTTACCTCTGCATCGCCTATTATTATATCTTGCAACGCGCTGCTATCGGATGTGGAAAATCTTGTTTCTTTTGAATTTGTATATAACTGCGCTTTACTTTCCTTATCGGCGTTATCGGCTAAATTTACTTTATTTATAAATGTTAAATATTTTTGCGATGTTTCAATTTTTTTTATAAAGGTCTTATCATCTAACTTTACCTCTATCTTATAAACGCCTTCTTCTAAATTTTCCTTATATATTTTTATAACATCCGCATCATCAGCTAAAACTTCCCTGCCGGCAAACTCTTTATCATTCTCCTTCGCAGAAAAATAATAAATATTTATTTCGCCGCTTTTCCCATGATCATCACGCTCAAAATAAAATGTAAAATCCATAGGTTCGCCCTTTATATAAGTATAAAATTGATGATACCCCTTTAAACGATTATTCAATGTTTTTAATCCTTTTTCCGGTTTATAATAGGGAATAATTAAATTATTCTTAAGATCATAATTATAAATTGCTATCTTATCTCTCGCGGGTAAATTATTTAAAAACTCCGAAACATCGGCAAATTTCTTACTCCTCTCTAAAAGTATAACGCCATCTTCTTTAATAAATTTCCACGACTTCAATAAATCCTCCATCTTCTTATTTTCCAACGGCGCTAATTTATATTGCCAATTTTTTTTATCCATTAAAACGCCAACCTTAAAATCCTTTGTGTTATTTGTTTTATATGTTATTTCTAAGTCAACATTTTTAAAATTCCTTGGCGCTTCTATATCAAAATATACCGGCTCGCCTTTTATACCCCTGTAAAAAATTCCATTTTCACTCTTTATTTCGCGCATCCTATCATCAGGTCTTAATGGCGAGATAAAGGGATGGAAAGGATATGAAAAATCATAGTCAACATTAAAATTTCCCCAGCGAACAAATTTTTTGTTCACTAAAAAAATAAAAAATAAAACCGTAATTGCGATAAGCGCTACTCTTATTATTTTATATCTTCTATTTTCCATAAACTCTCATTTTTAAAAATTATATTTTCATCAGTCATTCTTAAATTATAACTGCTCAAATATTTCCTATTTATATAATCTATATCGGCCTGTTCTAACCCAAAACTATAATAATATACAGGGACCCGTTTAACTAAAACCGGCAAACTTTCTAAAATCCCTTTATCATCATACATCTTACTCGCGATAATATTTCTATCGGGAAAAAATAACTTATCATAATATTGATTTATAATAACGGCATCAGTCGCCGTTGCCCTAAGCACTTTTTCTCTTTTATAGTAATATTCAATAGATCCTTCCATTTGCTTCTTTATGCCCTCATAAGGCGCAAAATAGGCAAAACAGATATTGCGTATAATCAACAATGATAAAACAATAGCCAAAAAAGCAAATTTCGGAAACTTATATTTAAATACATCTGAAATTTTAACTAATAAAAAAGCGATAAACGGCATACTCATAATATAAATCGGGAGCCAATATCTTGTATAAGATGTTCCAATGGTTATCAATTTTGCATTCGGCGTATCGTAAAAAACCCAGCTTCCATAATAAATAACCAAGTATGCTGAAATTAAAATAAATATTATCGTATATAAAAATTTACTTTTTACTTTCTTCCCTTCTATTTGCCATTCTGCTAAAGTTATTTTTATTTTATCCTGCTCGCAAGAACTCTTCAAATCAACCTGTAAAAATGGTTCTTTTATTTTTTTAAACTTGCCATAAATAGATAAGATAAATTGAAATGATAAAAAGATAGCAAAGACAACAAATGAAATAAATAACATCCCTGAAAGCACTGGAAAAAACTTAATAAAATAATTATAAAAATTTTTAGCCGCCAAATTAAAATCAAGTTTTTTGATCAACGCCGCCGGCATATTGGCGTCCGCCAATCGCTTAACTTTATTTATAAAAGAGCCGTCCTCTTTTGTATTTTTTTCCGCAACAGCAGTTGCGGACGGCACTGTTTTATTTTCCATCGCATACGCCGTACTATTTTGCGCGACTTTTTTTTCTAAATTCGCGTATCCTGTTATAAGCGGATTTCCGTATAAAATTTGATTATAGCATAAAACTGAAAGTCCTAATGTAAATATCACGGAAGTTAAAAGAAAAACTTTAAATAAACTTACCCTTTTAAAATAAAAAACCCATAATATGAGAAGCATTGCCATAATCCATGGCGCCTCCGATGTTCTTGTAATAAGCGCTAATCCGATAAAAAAACCTGCTAAAATAAATTTAATATAACTATTATAACTATAAAAAAATAAGTCCTTCACTTTTAACTTTTGACTTTCGACTTTTGACTTTTCGTTAATCGCATCACTTTCTGTGTTATAAATTAAAAAATATATACCGATTATGAGGAGAGATATAAAAAGCACATTATGGAACATCCCGCGCGTTGAATAATAATAGAAAATCGGATGGGAGAGCATTAAAACAGCTGAAACAAAAGCAATATCGCGGGAGAAAACTTTTTTAATTATTCCATAAAAAAATAGGGCTGAAAGCGCCGCAAAAAAAGCCGTTAAATAAATTATTACCCCGCTCCCCAAGATTTTAGCGATAAATCCATATATTAAAATTATCCCTAAAAAGCTTCCCGGCACTAAATAATTTTCAGGATTAACATTTATGCTGCGAGGATGCACAACCGGCGCGATTCCACCGTTCAGCCCTTCATATCTGCTTAAAACGCCTTCTTCCGCGAATAATTTTGTAAAATAATAATTAGCCGCCTCATC
>JAZDMY010000129.1:0-3331 GCA_043800435.1 bacterium | reverse complement strand
TTTAAAAGGGCTTAGAAAAGAGGCGATGTTTTTCGGATGCTATGCGAGGGACTATTTATTGAATAATGTTGCCGAAAAATTAAATATTCCTCTATACTTATTGCGCTATGCTTATCATCAGGAAATGGAAGATGTAATTTTAAATAACGAGATTTCAGAGGAACTATTAAAAGAAAGATTTAAAAATCATATTTATTATTACGAGGAAGGATCGGGTAAAAAAATATTAACGGGTGATGATGCGCAAAATTTTATAAAATCGCTTACTTGGCGGAAATTTAAAATAGACAAAAAAATACCTGAAATTAAGGGTATGTGCGCATCCCCAGGGAAAGCAAAGGGTAAAGTTTCAGTGATAAATGTCCCATCGGATATGGCGAAAATGCAGCGAGGAAATATTTTAGTTTCCGATGCGACTAATCCGAATTTAATGCCCGCTATCCGCAAAGCCGCAGCCATCGTCACCAACGTCGGCGGAATTACCTGCCATGCCGCGATTGTTTCTCGCGAATTAAAAATTCCTTGTCTTATCGGCGCAAAATTTGCCACCAAAATTTTACATGACGGAGATATGATTGAAGTTGACGCGAGTAATGGGATCGTTATAAAATTATAAAAAATCTATGTCTAAAAAATACATTATTATAAATGAAGAACCAAATGTTAATATTTTAGGACTTGATCCGATTCTTAAGGGATTCCACTCCTCAAAACTTAAAAAATTTACCGGAAGAAATTTTTCAATTTCTTTTTATGAATTGAAAAATGATAAATTTAGGTTCGGCGGCTTAGAAGAAGAATGGCGGGAGTATTCAAAATATTTATTTGAAAAAATAATGAAAAATCCTTCATTTGAAAAAGATGTTGTCTTATCGGTTGAAAATATCGCAGAAAAAATTTATACATTATGCAAATCTGCATTATTAAGGTTAAAAAATAATGAAATCGCGGAGGAAGAAAAGAAAAAACTTGTGGAAGAACTTTTTTCTCTTTTTATGGATCTATGTTCATACGGACTTATAGGCGCTATTATTTCATTCGGCGGCGTAGAAATTCAAAAATTATTGGAAGAAATTGTAAAGGGAAAAATAAAAAATTTAAAAAAGATAAATGAATATATTCCCCTTTTAACTTATAGATATTATGAGAGTTATGATCATAAGGGCGTTAAAGCATTATCCATAATCGCTCAAAAAATATATGAAGATAAAAATCTAAAAAATTTATTATTAAATTCGTCTGATACAAAAAAAATATTTAATGGGTTGCCCGAAAAAATAAAGGAAGATATTAAGGAATATATTTTTGAATGGGGATGGCTTACTTATAGCTATCGGGGGCCGGAATATACTATTGATAATGCTATTGCGGGCATTAAAGAACTAATTTCTTTTTCTGGCTCTCCTGAAAATTATGCAAAAAACATAATTAAAGAATTTAAAAATAATTCAAAAAGACAAGCGCAGGTTTTAAAAAATTTAAACCTTAGCGCGCAGGAAAAACATATTATTCATATCGCCCAAAATATTACTTACACAAAAGAACTAAGGACAAAAATGATGTTTTTAGCGGATTTTACTATAAATGAGCTATTAAAATTTTTCGCGAAAAAAGAAAACTTTACGATGCGCCAAATCGGGGTATGCACAATGCGGGAGATTACCAATTATTTTAAATTAGGAAAACTCCCCTCAAAAGAAACTTTAAACAAGCGGCTTAAATATTCTATTCTTCTTACAACGGAGAAAAATGAAAAAATATTTATTGGTGCAAAGGCAAAAAATTGGATAAATAAAAATGTAAAAATTGAAAAGTTTGATAAAAATATTACTGAATTTTCTGGCCAAGTCGCCTGCGCAGGATCTGTCAATATAATTCGCGGGAAAGTTAAAATTATAAATGTGGCAAAAGATATGAAAAAATTTAATAAAGAAGACATCTTGGTATCTGTCGGCACGACGCCGGAAATAGTTCCTGTGATGAAAAAATCATCCGCCATAATAACAGATCTCGGCGGTCTTACTTGCCATGCGGCAATAGTTTCTCGCGAACTTAAAAAACCTTGCATTATCGGAACGCGAATCGCCACAAAAATATTGCATGATGGCGATGAGGTTGAAGTTAACGCGGAGCGAGGAATAGTAAAAATATTGAAAAAATAAAATTTAAATTGTAGAAAATACGCAAAGTCCGCAGAATTGCGAGGATGGATATGGGATAGTTAAAATTATGAGAAATTAAATATTCGCCAAAAAGAAAAGGGGAGAAGAACTTGAAATTTCAAGTTTTAAATCCCCTTTTTAATTGAACCCTGCCACCGTAACGGAGGGTTAGGATTTGAGATCAATTACATACTCCCGTTTAATTCCCTTTCCTTGTTTCCACCCGCCTGTTTTTTTTAAAGTTTCCCTCTCTTCCATGATGGCCCCCGCCGTTAACCCAGAAAAGAACAACGAAATAACACTACAAAATGAAATGGGCAGTAGTAGTAATGCCCACCACACGCTGTACTTTCCCGCACAAAAAGATATGATGAGTGCGAGACTAAATGCAAAAAATCCCCGTAAAAATGACTTGCCTACTGCAATACTGTTATTTGCGTTTATCTTAACCTTCATACTTTCTCCTTTTCATTTTATGGTTAAGTGAAAAGATCAGGTCTTGTATTTAAAAGAACTTATAATAATATCATTTTTAAAATCATATTCAATCTATCCCGACAATTATTTTTAATTGAACAAGAAAAAATCTAAATTTCGGCTTATTTATTGACAAAATTTACATTTTTATCTATATTAATAGTAGTCGAAAAATTACGAATATATGAACATAAAAAATATCTTGGAACAATTTAATATGCAAGGGAAAAAAGCGGATGTTTATCTTGCCTCGCTGGAGGAAGGCGGGGCGACGGCTTACGCGATAGCAAAAAAGGTCGGACTTAAAAGGCCGACGGTTTATGATATTCTAAATCAGTTATTAAAAGACGGACTTGTTTATAAATCCGCGAAGAAAAAAATTACTTATTTTTATCCGGCAGACCCTGAAAGAATTTTATATCGCCAGCGCGAACGGGAAAAAGATTCGCGCGATGTTATGCCTTATTTGCAAAACTTATATAACGCGCCTAAAGTAAAACCGGCGATTACTTATTTTGAAGGAAAAGAAGGGATAAAAGAAATGTATGAGGACAGCTTAAAAAGTTTAGACAAAGGCGGCGAAATATTAGCGTATGTGGGAGAAGATATTTTAAGTTATTTGCCGAAATATGCGGCCGACTATGTAATGAGAAGAGTTGAAAAAGGAATTCGCTTGCGCGGAATTTATAAAA
>JAZDMY010000110.1:0-6101 GCA_043800435.1 bacterium | reverse complement strand
CTTACCACACCCGCGAAAAATGTCAACAATAAAAAAACACCGGACGATATGCCCGGCGATTTTACTTTTTCCAGTCCTCTATTATAATCTTTTTCCCTCGCATATTTACCACAAGCTTTTGCCGCTCGCGCCAGCCAAGCTTTCGCACGAAGGAAATCGGCAGCGTAATCGTAAAACTTCTTCCCCCGCTGCTTTTCGTAAGTTTTCTTATATTATTTTCTTCTATTTTCCTTCTGCCCATATTTTTTTAGTCACTGAATAAATCACGTGATTTATTCAGTGATTCTTAGTTGGTGTCATCCCGCCCCTTGACGCGGGATCCAGGATAAAAACGGGTCATACGCAAATTGGGTGGAGAATGTCATTCCGACCGACCCCGAGTGAAGTTGGAGCAAAGCGAAAACGGAACGAGGGGGAGTGGAGGAATCTGTTACCAAATTTGGCTTAATAAACAGATTCCTCCACTCGCTCAAAAATATTTACTTCGTTTCACTTCATAAATATTTTTTCGTTCGGTCGGAATGACAAAGAAAATCTCCCCTATTGTCACTCAAAAAGCGAACTATCCCCCACTCCTCTTTTTTTCTTTAACCGATCAAACACTCGGCATAAATAATCCTTTAATCTTCAATTTGCACTTTTTATGCATTGGGCAAGTAAAAATTGAATAATCGCAATACGCCTCATCTAAATATTTTTCAAAATGCCATGATGTTAATCCGTCTTGCGCGCATTTTCCGTTTGCCCATAAGCAAAACATCCCTGGCGGCGCATTAACACATTCACTCTCGCTTTTGAAATTATAGCAAGATGTTTCAACGCAATAATTTTTAGGAACTATACTGCCATCCTTCTGAAGCATATCACTCTGCCTTAAATCACATCCCATATCTTTATAGTGTTCTTTGCAAGCTATTTTATCGTTTGAAAAATCCTCGCATACCGAATTAAGGCAATTATTTTTATCCCATCTGCAAAAATATCCTAGAATTTCGCCGCATTCCTTTTCCGTCTTAAACTGCGCGCAGTCCCTTTTTTCATTACGCCAAGCGCATTTCCCATTTTTATTTAAAAATAAAATAACAGCTAAACAAAAGAAGGCTATTATAATGCTAAAAGAAATTAGTAAAATTTTAATCCATTTTTTCATAAATATGATTTTTACTTGTAGCCTCTTTTTATTATTCATTTACTCTGGCATTCAAATCCGTTTTTCCCTCTGCGTGTCATCCCGCACTTGACGCGGGATCCAGGATTTGGCGGCAAGAATAAAGCATATTTGATAAACCTGAAATTTAATGTTTCAATCCCATGTAAAATCCACATCCTTATTCCTGTCGGCGACTCCTGGATTGGGGCATAACCGCTCGTTCCTCGCGGTTTGCGGAGACACTAATTCACTCAGTCAGTCATTCAAGGATACTCTGCCGGGACGAGAAATATAATTTACTTACTGATTAACTATTTAACTAATCCCCTAATCAACTAATCTTTATCCCCAACTCCCTCAACTGCTTCAAATCCACTTCCGAAGGAGAGCCCATCATCACATCGCGCCCGGCGCCGTCTTTGGGGAAAGCATACATATCGCGGATTGAATCCCAATCATTTAAGACCATTAAAATACGGTCAATGCCCGGCGCGTTTCCGCCATGAGGAGGCGCACCGTATTTAAACGCGCTTATCATCCCGCCGAACTTTTTATCTACATCCTCCCGAGAGTATCCGGCTATCTCAAAAGCGCGGTACATAATTTCAGGATTATGATTTCTTATGGCGCCGCTTGACGCCTCAAAACCATTTAAAACGAGATCATACTGATGCGCTAAGATATCTAAAGGATTTTTATTGTTTAATGCTTCAAGTCCGCCTTGCGGCATTGAAAATGGATTATGCCCGAAGTCAATTCTACCCTCTTCAATTTCGGAATAATCATACATCGGGAAATCTACTATCCATAACCACGCCGCTTTTTTATTGTCTTTTAAGCCCAGCCGTGCGCCGCATTCATTGCGAACCGCGCCCAACGCCGCGCAAACCGTTCGCCAGTTATCCGCCCCAAAAAATATGATATCCCCAGCTTTTCCACCAACAAATTCCACAATTTTATCCGCTAAATCATCTCCCAAAAATTTAACTATTGGAGATTTCAATTTAATTTCCTTATTTCTTAATTTCTTAATTTCTTTTTTTTCTTCCCCTTCTTCACCTTCTTTCCCCTCTCCCCCTTCTATCACAATATAAGCGAGCCCCTTCGCCCCCTTGCTCTTCGCAACTTCCGTCATCTCGTCAATTTCCTTTCTCGTAAACTTCGCTCCTCCGTCAACTTTTAACGCATGCACGACCCCGCCGGTTTTTACAGCATCCGCGAAAACCGAAAATCCGCATCCGGAAACCATATCAGAAATATTTTTAATTTCTAAATCAAATCTTAAATCCGGTTTATCACTTCCATATTTATTCATCGCCTCGCGCCAAGGAATACGTTTTAACTTTCCGTCATTTTCCAGCCCGACTAATTCCTTCTCGCTGAATTTCTCTGTCAATTCTTTCATCAACTGCTCGGTAATTGTTAAGACATCTTCCTGTTCCACAAAACTCATCTCCATATCAAGCTGGTAAAATTCTCCATAATGCCGGTCTAAGCGCGTATCCTCATCACGGAAACACGGCGCGATCTGAAAATATTTATCCACGCCTCCGACCATTAATAATTGTTTGAATTGCTGCGGCGCTTGCGGCAGCGCGTAAAATTTTCCCGGATAAAAACGGGACGGCACCAAAAAATCGCGCGCCCCTTCCGGAGAAGAATTCGCGAGTATCGGGGTTTGAACTTCTACGAAATTATTTTTATGAAAATATTCTCTTATGTATGTAATAAAATCATCTTTTATCCTTAACATTTCCTGCAGTTTCG
This sequence comes from bacterium, assembly GCA_043800435.1. Classification (GTDB taxonomy): domain Bacteria; phylum Patescibacteriota; class Patescibacteriia; order JAZDEU01; family JAZDEU01; genus JAZDMY01. The sequence goes on along the minus strand of JAZDMY010000110.1, from coordinate 3,184 downwards.
GACGGCGCAAATCTATATATCTGTATTTTAATCGCAGATTTTCATTTGCCTCTGTTCCATCTTTTGCCACATTTATCTCAAACGGCGGCGTCTCAGAAATATTTAAAATTTTAACTTCTTTCGCGTCTATCTCAATCTCGCCTGTCGCCATTTTAGGATTTACCATATTTTCAGGACGCGCGACGACCGTCCCTTTTACCATAACCACATATTCGCTTCTTATACTTTCCGCTATTTTCCATGCGTCCTTTGACGACTCGGGGTCAAAATTAATCTGCGTCATTCCGTATTTATCTCGAAGGTCAATAAAAATAAGCCCGCCATGATCGCGCCTGCTATTAACCCATCCGGATAAAATAATTTCTTCCCCTTCATCTGATTTATTTAATTGTCCGCAAGTATGAGTTCTGAACATATAGTTAAAAGTCTAAGGTCAAAAGTTAAAAGTTAAATTGTTTCTAATTTGTCATTCCGACCGACCCCGAGCGGCTCCGCATTTTTTGCGGAGGAAAGCGAGGGGGAGCGGAGGAATCTGTGTGCGGTAACAAATTCGGTTGCTTCACAGACAGATTCCTCCGCTTCGCTCGCCCTCGTCCCTCAGGCTTCGCTTCGGTCGGAATGACATTTTACTATACTTTTAATTTTTGGCTCCCTTTTAAATTATTGATATTTGACAAACTAATGTAAAAAAATTATAATTTTTTTAGACCCTTTAGACCGGTCATATTTAATTATTGATTTTTTATGAAATTAATAACAAAATTGACCCAAGCTCTCTAAATATTGTATAGGCCACTCTAGCTGGAAAACTCCAATACTAGGGAATTACCTTGTAAAAATGGCCATCTAAATTATAGATATTCCGATAAGTACATAATATTTAGTTATGTTCCCAAGTAACATAGAACTCTACAGACAAACTCTCTATGAATAATGGAGAACGTCTATAGACCAAGGCAAATGTTGCAGAGCAATTGGGTCCCAAATACCACCTTCGGGTGGTTTTTTGGTATTAGACATTTTATTAGAAATTAGGTGAATTAGAAATTATTGTCTACATCTCCTCTACTATTTCAATCCCCAATAGCCCCATCCCCCGCTCTATCACAACCGCCACTGCTTTAATTAAATCCAGCCGCATATTACGCAGTTCCTCTGTTTCCGCGTCAAGGACTTTATGAATATGATAAAACTGATTAAACGCGCTTGAAAGTTCTAAAAGATAATTCGCCAGCAATGATGGATTATAATCAATCGCCGCTTTCTCTAAAACTTCAGGAAATTCATAAACCATTTTTACCAATTTCATCTCTTCATCAGACACTGCTACCCCCTCTCCCAACTTTTGACTTTTGACTTTTGACTTTTGACTTTTTCTCAATATGCTCTTAATCCTCGTATAAGCATACATAACATACGGCCCTGTATCTCCTTCAAAAGAAATTGCCTCCTCAGGATTAAACATCACGCTCTTATTCGGACTCACCCTCAAAAGCATAAACTTCAAAGCCGCCAATCCTATCCTCATCGCCCGCTCCTCAAATTCTCCCTCTTTACCTTCTTTCCCTTCTTTATCTTCTTTACCATCTTTTCCATCCCCATGCTTCTCCCTTATCGCCGCCATCGCCATCTCTTTCAAATTTTCAACTAAATTATCTAAGTCAACCTTTATTCCTTCCCGCGATTTTAATTTTCCGCTCGGAATATTTACCATCCCATAAGATAAATGATAGCAATTTTTCGCCCATTCATATCCTAAACGTTCTAAAATTTTAAATAAAACTTTAAAATGATATTCCTGTTCATTAGCAACAATGTAAATTAATTTATCAAGATTAAATCCCTCAAAACGGATTTTCGCCGTATATAAATCCTGCGTTATGTAAACAGAAGTTCCATCTTTTCGCAATAAAATTTTTTCATCCAGCCCATCATCGCTTAAATCAATGGCAATCGCACCGTCTTCTTTTTTATAGACAATTTTTTTATCCAGCGCGTCCATTATAATTTCCTTTCCATGCTTATAATTTTCCGACTCATAATAATATTTATCAAACTTACTTCCAATTTTTTCATAAGTTTTCTCTACACCCTGATAATACCATTTATTCATCTGTTCCCATAACGCCATTACCTCTTCATCTCCTGCCTCCCACTTCCTTAAACATTCTTTTACTTCCTCTTCTAACTCGGGATTTTCTTTTAATTTTTCCCCAAACATCGCGTAATATTTTCCGACAAAATGATCGCCCTTTATTCCTGATGATTCTGGAGTTTCATTATTTCCATATTTTTTATACGCAATCATTGACTTGCAAATATGCGCGCCTCTGTCATTCACAATATTTGCCTTTATAACTTCCGCGCCTGCATTTTCCAATAAATTACTTACACTCATCCCTAAAAAACTATTTCTTCCATGCCCTAAATGCAACGGCTTATTTGTATTCGGTCCTGAATACTCAACCATCACCTTACTTCCCCTCTTGAGAGGGGTTAGGGGTGTGTTTCCCCCCTTTTTAAAGGGGGCAAGGGGGATTTTTCCATAATCTACTCCCTTCTCCGCAACATCCTCTAAAACATTTTCTAAAAATATATCTCGTTTATAAAAAAAATTTACATACGGACCTTGCGCCTCTATTTTTTCTATTACATCCGTTAATGCTGAGACGCGTTGCAATGTGTCTCTACCCTTCTTCACCATCTCCGCCATCTTTACCCTCTCCGCCAATTCCTTCGCAACTTCATTAGGACTGTGACTCTTCCCCGCCGCAGTCTCCCGCAGGGGACTGTGGCGTGAAATTTTAGCCAATCTAAAACAAGGAAACGCTATGTCTCCCATCTTCCCATCCGGCGGCGTTTCAATTTCTATCTCTCCGATATCATCAATCCCCATTTCCCCCAACGCCGCTTTTATATTATTTTTTATAATTTCTTTAATCAACATCTACTTTTAACTTTCAAACTTTATAACTTTTAACTTAACAGAGGCCACGAGCGGATTCGAACCGCTGCATAACAGTTTTGCAAACTGCTGCCTTACCGCTTGGCTACGTGGCCATACTCAAGAAAACAAAAAATCAAGAAAACAAAAAAACCATGAATTCCCCTCTGGAGAGGGGCTGGGGTGTGTAATCCTCAACCAATTTCATAATACCAAAACCCCCGCTAAAAATCAAGCAAA
>JAZDMY010000102.1:0-3719 GCA_043800435.1 bacterium | reverse complement strand
GTAAGACATAGCTTCAAGCGGCGGCAAACCAAATCCTTCTTGAAGCGATGGAAATGCATAAAGCGCTGCGTTTTTATACAATTCCACTAATTCTTTATCAGTCGCATATCCAAAAAATATTATTCTATCTTTTATATCAGGGAAATTATCTTCCGCGTATCCTTTTAGCCGCTCATAAAAATAATTATTCACACCGGCAAAAACTAATTTTAAATCCTTCTTAATTTCTAATTGTTTCTCTGCCATTTCTACGCCTTCTTTTCCTTCTTTCCCATATTTCCCCTCTTTCTCTTCTTCTTTAAAAACCATTACAAAAGCCTCAATCAACCTTTCCAAATTCTTATGCGGATACGCATTCCCGACATAAAAAATATACTTATATTTATTATACCACATTTGAAAATCTTTGTCTTGTTTTTTCCCCACAGATATCTTCTTTAAATCATTCTCTGCCCCTTCTTTTGAAGTTTCAAATTTGAAATTTGAAATTTCCACATGCCCTTCTTCCCCTTCTTTCCCATTCATGATTCCTAATTCATGATTCATAATTCTATTCTTTACAAACCTATTCTCCCCAAATCCATTTTCTTTATCCACCTTCGTCACCCCCTCGTAAATCACAACTATTTTTTCAGATGGGATTTTAAAATATCGCAAGATATCGTCTTTTACAAATTGAGAAGGGACAATAATTTTACCAGCCCGCCTAAGCGCTGCTGAAATTATAATTCTATACGCTAAAAATTTAAATTTAAAATAAATAGGCGCGAGCGTCGTCGCCTTTTTAGACGGAAATTTCATTAAAATTAAATCATGAACAGTTAACACAAAATTTTTTGTTTTTCTACCGAGCTTCACAGGTTGTCTAAAAAGTGCGTCATTCTGAGCCCGAGCGCCAGGAGGGCGAAGAATCCCAGCGTTTTTCTGCTTAACCACGGGATCCTTCACTCGCTTGGGCTCGTTCAGGATGACGCTAAAGGACTTTTTAGACATCCTGTTCAGCTCGGGTTGGGGTGCTTTAGCGCCCCGAAACATAAAGGATAAATCCTTCCAACCCGCACTAAAGTGCGGTAGAAAATTTAGAGAATAAATCAGCGGCGCATTAAAATGCGGAAAATGCATTAAATTAACTTTTTCCCGCCAAATTTTCCACGGCATCATTAGCTGCTCTCCCCAGCTATACCATTTATACGGCGCTAAAACTTTTTTAAAATTGGGATTTTTCGGATTATAGTCGTTCCAGTTTTCACGGCGCAAAAAAATAACATATTGATTTGTCCTATCAATCTGTTCTAAATTATCAACTAATTCTTTTGTGTATCGCCCAAGCCCTCCGCCTCCGATAGGTCCGTAAAAGCGGGCATCAATGCCTATCCTCATAAGTTAAAAGTCAAAAGCATGCCCTGAGCGCAGTCGCAGGGTTAAAAGTCAAGGATTTTAATTTATTTCTCTAAAAATTTGCATCATTTCCCTCGCGCATTTTTCCCAATTAAATTTCTTCACTTGCTCATACCCACGCGCGATCATCAGTGAACACAATTTTTCGTCAGTGAGCATTTGCTTCATCGCCGATGCGATATTTTCCACATTGTATGGATCAACCATAAGAGCTGCATCTCCGACAACCTCAGGCAATGAGGAAGTATGGCTGGCAATTACAGGAACCCCATGCCTCATCGCCTCAAGCGGCGGAAACCCAAACCCTTCATAAAAAGACGGGTAAACAAATAATGATGCATCTCTATATAATTTCGACTTTTCACTCTCATTAATATATCCCAATAGTTTAATTTTACTTTCTATCGCCAATTTCTCAATTTCCTTATTTCTTAATTTCTGTTTCCCCGCTATAACTAAATCATAATCACAAATCCCGTGTGCTTCATTTAATATTTTAAACGCCTCTATTACCCCTGAAACATTTTTTCTCTTCTCTACATTTCCGAGGAAAAGAATATATTTTTCAGATAATCTTGGCAAATTCTTATTATGTGCTATTATTTCATTAGATGATAAGCCGGAACCACGCATTGCGTTGGTATTCTCTAAAGCCGCCTCGCAAGAGGTGGTTTTTTGATTTTCAATATTACATCCCGGATAAATTACCTTAATTTTATCCTCATTAATCCTATATAATTCCATTATATCATATTTAGTATTCTCCGACACGGCGATAATTAAATCCGCTTCCATGCACATTTTCCCCGTGCGGACAAATTTATGCCAAAGCCTTCCCCTTAAACTATAAAATTGCGGGCATCTTTCAAATGATAAATCGTGCACTGTAATTATTTTTTTACAATCCTTAGAAAAAGCGGAAAACAAAAAATTCGGAATAAAAAAGATATCAACCTTTTGTTTACCCCTTTCGCAAAGGGGGCGTGTCTGTTTCCCCCTTTTCCAAAGGGGGGTTAGAGCCTGCCCTGAGCGACAGCCGAATGGGGGGGTTTTCCCCATCATCTTATCAATTTTCGGCCAATTTAAAAATGTAACGCTTGCGTTAAAAATTTTATTAGGAATGCGCGAACCGCATAGTTTAACATTGTCCTTATCCGTCCAATATGTTTTATATGTCCTATTAGTCCTATTAAAACCATTATAAAAAAGGACATACTCATTCTTTTTATCAATCTTAAAAAGCGCGTTTAATAAATTAAACGCGTACATATTAACCCCTGAATATTGCCGATCCATTAAAGATCGTATATCAATGCCAATTTTCATATTAATTACTTACTCCTGTCGTGCAAAAAGTGCAACTAGCCCCGCACACATCGCCGCCCGAACTTCCCACTCCGCCCGGGGCGCATTCTGCCGCATTTACCGTTCCTTCCGTCTGCCAATAAATGCATGGCTTATTCGCTATGGAATAATGATCTTGATGGCACACTGAAGAATATAAATACTTATCAAAGTTTACGTCATTTCTCGTCGGATCGCCAGGCATTTTACTCAGATACGGGTCTAAAGCTGTTTTTAAAGAATCCAGCCCATGATGTCTATCGGCATTAAAACATCCTTGGCTTGTCGTCATTCCGAGGCATTTTAGAGAGGCGGCCGTATAAGTTGGTCCGCCGGTAGAAGGATATGCTCCGCCATGCGCGTTGGCATATAATTCCAATGCTTTTATAATTTGTGTTACATCCGATTTCCGCCTCGCGTTGCGCGCTTTGATTCTTGCATTATCTAACGCGATAACAGCTAAAGTTGATAAAAGCCCGATAACTGAAATTACAACTAATAATTCTATAAGCGTAAAGCCTTTTTTATTAAAAATCTTTTTATTATGATTATGCATTTATTTTTATTAATTTAACATACAGGAATTTTGTCCCCCCTTTCCAAAAAGGGGGGGCACCCGTCAGTCGCGACTAACAGGAGAGACTGCTGTGGGGAGGTAAAGTCTTGATAATTGAAATAGTGCCGTTTGTGTCATTCCGACCGAAGCGCAGCCCGAGGGACGAGGGCGAGCGAAGCGGAGGAATCTGTTCGTGAAGCCAAATTTGGTAATATCAACAGATTCCTCCACTCCCCCTCGTTCCGTTTTCGCTTTGCTCCAACTTCACTCGGGGTCGGTCGGAATAACATTCTCCACCTAATTTGCGTATAACCCTTTTTTATCCGCGTTAAATCCGCGTAGACATCCGCGTTAAATCCGCGTTATCAGAATTTAACACTCCCCCCATTAAAATCATTGAGCACGTCGGCAGCACTCCTAA
>JAZDMY010000101.1:0-6648 GCA_043800435.1 bacterium | reverse complement strand
TTGATATAATTCTAAAAATCGGCCTCTTGGGAATGGCCGCTTATCTGTGGTTGATTTGGAAGATTTTTAAAGAAGGGTTGGATATTATATTATCAAAAGATCATTCCCCCTCCTTTGAGGAGGGGGAAAGGGGGAGGTTTTCTATGGCGGGGACTGGGGATTTAAATTCAGTTTTAACTAAAGAAGAGTGCGAACGAAAAGGTGTTATAAATTATAAAAATTGTGCTACCGAAAACCCCACCCCGACCCTCCCCTCAAAGGGGAGGGAGACATTAATCGCCGGCTGCTTCCTCGGTCTTATAATAATACTTGCCACCAGCATTTTCAGTCCGTATATGAATCACCCATTGGGAATAGGTTATATTATGCTCTGCAGTGTGGCATTGCCGATATTCGGTAAGGCAGAAAACCTATCCTAAAATTTCTTTTTCCGCATTATGCCCCCGTAAAAATTCTTCTCCCGATATCGGTTTTTTGCCTTCCAATTGTAGAGTTAAAATTTCCAAACAACCTTGATCGCAGACTGCGATCATTTTATTTTTATCCGTTTTAAATATTTGTCCTGGATTTTTTACTGAAATTTGCTTATCACTTGCGGTAGCATCTATTATTTTAATTCGTTTTCCCTGAAATACGCTCCAGCATCCAGGCCATGGTGTAAACGCTTTTATTTGCCGTTCAATTTCTATAGCGGATTTATTCCATAAAATTTTTCCATCATCTTTTTTAATGATTTTTGTATAGGCGGCAAGAGAGTCATCCTGGGGGATTGGAGTAATTTCTCCGGAAATCCATTCGGGGATTGTTTTAATCAATAAATCCGCACCGAGAGATGATAATTTATCGTGCAACCATAAGAATGTCGGGGTTGAATCAATAAAAAATTTTTTCTGCGTTAAAATCGGACCGTGATCCATTTCTTTGTCCATCAGCATTATAGTAACAGCGGTTTCCTTATCCCCGTTTAAAATCGCGGCTTGAATAGGTGCAGGACCTCTGTATTTCGGCAAAAGAGAAGGGTGGACGTTTAAGGCGCCGAATTGTGACATTTTTAAGATTTCATTGGGTATTATTTTTCCGTAGGAGGCGACGGCAATTAATTTTAGATTTGAGATTTTAGATTTTAGATTTGGGAATTGGGAAGAGAATGATTTTAGAGTTTCAGGTTGTAAAACTGGAATATTATATTTTTCAGCCAGAAGTTTAACCGGCGGAGGAGTTATAATTTGTTTTCTTCCGACAGGTTTGTCCGGCTGGGTTACGACTGCGGCAATGGAATAATTATTATCAATTAATTTCTGCAACGTCGGAACCGCGAACTCGGAGGTGCCGAAGAATAATATGTTGATGTCTTTTATTTGCATAATTTAATTATAGTTTATCAATAAAAAGTATTCCGTCCAGATGGTCAATTTCATGTTGGAGCACGCGGGCGAAAAGTTTTGTTGCTTTAAATTTTACGGTTTCGCCTTTTATATTTTTACATTTAATGCGAATGGCTTTCGGTCGTTTTACTTTCCCATTTTTGCCAGGGACGCTTAAACATCCCTCATCCATATAGTTTTTAAGCATTGATTCCCATGTTATTTCAGGGTTAATTAAAACTAATGCCGCCCGTTCGCCATGCGTGCAATTTAATTGCGGAAGGATATCTTCCGTAATACTGCCTCGCGAGTCATTTTTAATGGTATCAATGCATATTATTCGCAAACTTTTGTTTACTTGCGGAGCCGCAAGTCCGATTCCTTCTTTTTCCCGCATTGTTTCAATCATATCTAAAATAAGTCGTTGCGTTTCATCGGCGACAATATTTTCTTTTAATAAATCTTTTGCTTTAGCGCGAAGAATAGAATTTGGATTTTTTATAATTTGGAGTATCATAGGCGGTAAATTATATTTCAATCGGATCAATATCTATAATCCAATCGGGGGGAATATTTTTTATAAACCACTCCTGCAATTTATTTTTACTTCCTGTATTCTTTATAACTATTTCCGCGGCGTATTTTCCGAATCGCACAGGCAATGTAACCGGTCCGAATAATGAAATCTCAGCATCTCTTGAAAAATTTTTATTTATAAGATTGTAAATTTTATCAGTTTCAAATTTAATTATTTTACTATCTTTATTTTTGTATGTCAATTTTATAAGCTGAGAAAACGGCGGGTAATTTAATTTTTTCCGCTGTTCTAATTCTTTTTTGTAGAATATGTCATATTCGGCAAAAAGATAATTTATTTCGCTGTATGTTTGGATAATAATTTTACCTAAAGGGCTAAGCATAGATTTAAAATCGGCTATTGTATGAATAGTTTCTTCCGATGCCTTAAAGCCGGCGGTTTGCAGGTCAGTATCTATATTTATAAATAAAATAAAACCGATGTTTCGCGGCATATTATAATTTAATAACGCTTTCGTTCCGATTAAAATATTTGCGTTTGCAATATTTTTAAAAATTAATTTATTTTCCGATTTTTTATTATCAAGATCAACCCGCGCTAATTTTTCTTGCGGCAAAACTTTTTTAAGTTCTGTCTCTATTTTTTCCGTGCCGGTTCCTTTTAATAAAATATTAAAACTATGGCATTTAAGGCATGGAATTTGCAATTTTTCCGTATGTCCGCAGTGATGGCATTTTAAAATAAATGATTCTGATTTTATCGCGTTTTTCCCCGCGATTAAATCTTTATGCGCTGACATCGCAAGAAAACATCTCGGGCATTGCGGAATATGCCCGCAATCCTTGCATACTGCAAACGATCCTAAACCGCGGCGGTTTATATAAATTATAGATAAAAAATTATTTTTAACGGCTTTTTTTAGCTCATCAATAGCTTTTTCGCTAAAAATAGTATAATTTTTTTCCCCCCATTCATTTTGCATTTTAATAATTTCAACAGATTTATACTCGCGCATAGACGCGGGATTTTCATTAATAATTTTATAACCTTTTTTATTGGCGTTAAAAAATGTTTCTATGGACGGCGTCATACTTGAAATTAATAATTTAGCGTTCGTAAGTTCGCTGAGTTTAACAGCTATTTGCAGAGAATGGCATCTTGGGTTTTGATCCCACTGCTTGTGGCTTTGATTTTGCTCCTCGTCAATAATTATAAGCCCCGGATTTTTTATTGGAGAAAAGAGAGCTTGTCTTGTGCCGATAATAATGCCGTTAGTGGAATTTCTAATATTATTCCATCCTTGCCATAAGCCGGTTTTTGACATTTCGCTGTTTAGTATGTTTGTTCTTTTTCGTAATTTTTCAGGCAATAATTTTATAAATCCTTCAATATTTTTAAGTTGCGGAAAAATAATGACGGCTTGCCTATTTTCTGAAAATTTTTCTAATAATTTAAGATAGACAGCGATTTTATTTTTAAAATCGGTCCATTGCAATAATATTTTATCAGATGTATTTATCTCACTAAGAAGCTGTGTTATAAACGGAACCGTTGATTTTAAAATTTTTAGTTCCGATCGTTCAATATTTTTAAAAAAATCATACGGGATTTTTTTTGACGGAATTTCCGGAATAATATTTTTCACTAAAATAGCCGGAGATGAACAATAATAAAAAGAAGTCCACGCTATAAGATCTAGTTGGACTTTAGTTAAAAACGGATTATTATCAGCAATCCGCAATATTTCTTTTAATTTTATTCCGGCAGGTTCATTATGCAGGGAAATAATTATGCCGCGGTTTTGATTATTACGAAACGGAATTTCCACTAATTGTCCGACCATTATTTTTTCTTTTATTTTATCAGGCACTGCGTAATCAAAAACGCCCAGCCCTCGCGAAAATTTTTTTAGCGGAATAATTTTTGCGTACATATTTATTAAGTCAAAAGACAAAACCTTGTTCCTTGGCGTAACTATAAGGGGTCATACGCAAATTAGGTGGAGAATGTCATTCCGACCGACCCCGAGTGAAGTTGGAGCAAAGCGAAAACGAAACGAGGGGGAGTGGAGGAATCTGCTGACATTGCCAAATTTTGCGCAATAAAGATTTCCATTCTGCTTCGCTCAGAGCCTGCCCTGAGCGATAGCCGAACGGGGCAGGCTCCCCACTTACTAAAAAATATTTACTTCGTTTCACTTCATAAATATTTTTTCATTCGGTCGGAATGACAAAAGAAGTCCCCAAAAACCCCAATTACTACATTATTTTAAAGTTTGCCGTTAAATACCCGACTCCGAAAGGGAATTCATAAGATAAAATTTCCGGCTCATAATTAATCTCTTCTAAAATTCCCATTAAAATTAATATTGCGCGAAAGTCGTAAACCATCGCTTTTTTTACTAAGTCGCTGCTTATCCTTGTGATATTTTTTATATCTTTATTGCGGATAAGAGAAATTAATTTTTTATCAAATTTCGCTCCGTCAGGGGAGTATGTTTCAGGGGAGTTTTTTAATAAAGCATGAGATAAATCCGCTGAAGCGATAACAGCCGCTTTTTTATTAGTTGACAGCAGTATATCTTTTAACGCTTGCCCGAGAGCGAAATGGCAATTATAATCTAAATTTGAAAAATGCAGCGGGATTATAGAAATATCATTCAGATGCTCGGTTAAATAATAGAGCGGAATGCTCACGCCATATTCAAGCTCATTTTCAGAAAATAATTTAATCGGAATTTTTGTTTCTAGAATCTCGCGTATATGGTGGCTTAACTGTGCGTCATTTTTATAAAATTTGCACGGAGAAAAATCGCCGAAACTTTTAAAATTTCCGGCATATTCTTCGGATAAATTAATTGAAAAAGCGCTGTCTAGATTTTTTTTATGCGATGAGATTACAATAATTGTTTGCGGTTTCGCGGCATATAAATTCTCATTCAAAGTTTTATAGGCATCTATGGTTTTTGCCAGATGCGAAGTATCATCTTTGCCTACGGAAGGTATTAGCACAGGACTGTGCGGGACAATCGCTGAAAATATTAGGGGCATATGTTATAGTTAAAAGTTCATAAAGTCAAAGGATTGTTGCGGATGAAAACGCGATAAGATGCGTGGAGAGACAAAAATAATTATTTCATCGCTAACTCGCTTTTAGGAGGTGTAAAAAAATAAAGTTCCATAATTTCGCTCAGATTTATGCCAGATTTGCTTTTAAAAAATTTAAGGAATAGCGAGCTATCTATTCGGCAAGCTCAGGACAAGTTTTGAGAATTTTTTGGAAGTAAAGATGGTATGAATATGAGATGAAATTGGGGAGGTTATTTTTTTACGCCTCCTTAGTATAATTTTCATCAACCGGTTCGCCTTGAGAATATAAAGCGATGTTTTTTTCAGGAACGGTTTCTATGTTTTTCCATTTAAATCCCATATCTTCAAATACTTTTCCTGATAAAAACGGACGCAAGGTTTTATTTTCCATTAAATATACGGCGGCTTTACTTGCTGTTTTTATTAGCGAGCCATCGGTTAGCTCTGACTTTGCTTCTTCATTTGCTCCAATGTCTAACCGTTCGCCGAGAGGATGCAGTTTTTCTAATATCTTTCCATCCATCTCTATTATATTTTTCCACTGATAACCCAATGCCTCAAATACTTGTCCCGAGGTTATGGGCATTAGTTTCCCTTGGGAAATAACATAAACTGCGGGTTGACCTTTAGATTTAACAAGCTCGCCATCTTTAAATTTTACCGGCGCGCCTGTTTTAAATTTATTTAATTCCTCAACAGTTGTTTTAATAACTTTTTCTTTGGCGAAATTAGTTTTTAAAATTTCTTTTGCCCAAATTGGATTTTTCACGCCATTCTCAACATAAAATACTCCGCCGGTCGCTTTATCCATAAGCAATGCCCCGAGAGGATAAACGGTTTCCATAGTTATATCCGTTCCATCAGGATATTCATCTATCTCTTCGGACGAGAGATTAACTATTTCATCGGAAATAAATCCTAATTTTTTTAAAACCTCGGGAGAGATAATTTTATATTTTTTATTGTCTATTAATAAATAAACAGCTTGATTTGGCGCGCGCATTAATGTATAGTTCGGGAATTTAATGGCTGAGCCCTTGTCGTATTTTATAAGGTCATTTTTTGAAACAACGATAACTTTTTCTTTCGTGTATCCGCGCGATGTGAATGCGGCGGTATTGTTAAACGGGCGGCGTATTCCGTTTTCAATTAAATAGATGTCTCCATCGCCGGCTTGCAATAATGTTCCATCAGGATAATTTTTAGAGAAATATCTATTCCATATTTTCCAAAAATTAAAATTCCCATTATAATGCGGAGTATAATTATAAAGGTTTGCAGTCGCCTGATTAACCGGATTTATTTTATAGCCGTCAATTTGATAATCAGTGTTTGTCGTTTTTAACCATCCATTCTTAGCATTATCAATATAAAATCTATTCCGCCATGCCGCACGGTCCACCTGTTTTGCAAATCCTTGATATTCGGCGACCTGTTCAGGCGCGCAAGCAACCGGATCATCGCATCTTGCAAAACCTGTCGCCCAGTCAAGCTGGTATTGGGTTGGTTTCGCGGTTTCTATTAAACTTTGTTCCTTTTGCAGTAAAACGAGTAAATATTTCGGGCTGATCTTATAATCATTGGCCGATCTATAAATTATCTCAGCGGCGGATTTTACTTTTCCATCAATATCAGTTGTTTTGAAATTAGCTAAGCA
>JAZDMY010000064.1:0-3029 GCA_043800435.1 bacterium | reverse complement strand
GACTCGCCTCCATCTAAATGTCCTGACACAAAAGCGTAATTTCCATCTTCATATCCGGTGTTAAATCTGCGCAGCAGTAAAATTTTTCCGTCTTCTTCCAAAAACAAATAAACCGCCGGTATAACTTTAAATCTTTCTTTTGGCATACATTATTATCTTTCCGCGTAAATCCGCGTTATAATCAGCATATAATCCGCAAAACTATCGCCCCGCGGGATCATACGCGGATATTTACGCGGGAACTACGCAGATGACAAATCATTAAAATAGCGCATTCTCATCCTTAGCTTCACTTTCCTCTTCAGAAACTTTCACATCCCCGTCGGGCAATTCTAAGTTTTTAACCGGCGCAAGCGCCGAACCGCTTATTCCCTGCAGCTCGCCGTACATACCGGCGGTATTATCTATAACGCGCTCAATCTCCTTTTCCCTCTTAGCCCAAATTCTCTGCATTGACCGTTTTTCCGTTTCTAAATCGTTTTTCATACTTGAAAAAGCCATAACAATATTCTCAACCCTTGTCTTAAATTGATTCCCCGAAAAATAATTATATAAATTTTCCATCTTCTCATCCCGTCCGATAAAAGAATTTTTTATTTTTCCGATGTCTTTAAGATGCATTCTGATAACCGACGCCAAAGAAATCACAAACCTGTAATCGCAAACCCATACTCCCGACATAAAACTAAAATCCTTTACACCCTCTGGCAAAGCGCGAGAGACCAAAATACAGACATCCGCTTTCGCGATAATCTGATCATCTTTTAACTTTTTAATCCAGTCATTGCTCCACATCTTCGTGTTCTTTGATTCCCATAAAATTATACCGCATTTTTCTCCGAAATTCGTGTTCACGTTCTGAATAAGATCCGCGCCTTTTATACCGGTCGGCACATCTTCAACCATATCTTGCGGGAATTTTTGCGACAAACTTTCCCTTAATTCCTCTTCCTGGACTTCTCCCTGAATTTGCATTGACCCTTGTTCGCTTTTTCTTTTTAAATCCTCAATCGTGCGCTGGAGCATCTCCATCTGCTTTTCTTTTTCCCGCATTTTCATCTGCATATCGTTTGCCATTTCCGTTTTAGTTTTTTCCACAATGATATTTTTTTCCGCGTCTAACTTTCTTTGAAATTCTAAGTCATAATTTTTCTTCTTTTCCTCAAAATCATCCTTTTCTTTCCGCCATTCCAGCTCTGCCCGCCGCGCCTCGTTCAGTTCTTTTTCCCGCCTCGCGTTTTGCTCCTTTAAATACTGCATCTCCATCTCCGCTTTTCCTTGCAGTTCACTTATCACAGCTTCCCTGATTTTTATTTCCTCAGCTTTCAATCTCCCATCAATAATTAAATTCATTGACTCCTCTTTTTCTTTAATTCTTTTTTTCTCTTCCCCAATTTTTATTTCCTCTTCTTTCAATTTATTTTTTTCATCCGCAATTTCCTGATTTTTTCTTTGCATTTGAATATCATATTCCGCCCTTAACCGCTCTTTTATTTTCCCCGAAAGCGCCTCCGTCAACGGAATTTCCGTATGGCACTTCGGACAACTGATTTTTTGATCATCATTTTGCATATATGGTAAATAATTAATTAATTTTCACTTTTTTCCTTCTAAAAATAATTTAACATTATTTAATGCCATTTCTCTCGATTTTTATTGATTTAGCAAGCTTTTTTAATTCCTTAATAAAATCTTCCTAAAAAATTTTCTTACTTCACCATTAAGACGGCCTCGCACATTTTTACTTCACAAACTCTACCTTAATATCTCGCCCAAGCGCAACAGCGATCTTTTGAATCGTTGAAATTGTAAAATTTTGCTCCCCTGCCTCCATTCTTGCGATATTACTCTGACGCGCGCCGATTCTTTTCGCAAGCTCCGCCTGCGACATTCCAGAACGTTTGCGCAATTCTAAAATTTTATAGGCAATTTCCAACTGCTTTCCATACTCATCATAATATTTTTTTATTTTCGGATCCTTTAATTGTTCAACAAGGTATCCATGGAAATCAATGACCCTATTTTGTTTTCTATTGGATTTATTCATATAATTTATTATTATTTACAAAATCGTAATAATTCTCTTCTGCTTTTTTAATTTCATACTCCGGAGTTTTAGGAGTTTTCTTTAAAAAAGCATGGAGCAAAATAATATTTTGATCAACAAATGAAAAATAAAAAAATCCTATGCCTATTCTTAGAAAAATCCACTCTTAATTCTCTAATTTTCCCTTTTATATGCTTTGAATATGGTTCATCTAAAATCCCGCTATTTATTCGTAAAAAATCAATATATTTTAAAACCTTTGCCTTTTCTTTATTTCCTAATCTGTCAACATATTCAAATACAGAGCTAGTATTTTTTGCATCTTTATAAAATTTTACTTTATATTCCATATGTTATTATATACCATAAATGATATATGTCAAGAATGTGAATTCACTCCATCCTTATCCTCTTAATTTTCGCGATAACTATCCGTATTTTTTCATAACTTATTTCTTCAGGCAGTTGCTCTTTTATGGATTTTAATAACTGATAATTTTCAGCGCGGGACATCGCCTCTAAAATTAGTATTTCTTCATCGCGCGTTATAAATTTTTCTATTTCAAGCTCTCCGCCTAATAGATACCATCTTATCAAATGCCCAAAAATCGTGCTTAATCCTAAACTGCGCATTTTTGCGATTTGTTCTATAGAATAATTTTTTTTATATAAGTTAACTGTTTCTAAAATAGTGCCGGAAATTTCCGAATCATCATCCGCACCCATTGTTTTAGGAACACGGCCTGTCATCCCATACTTACCGGCAATAATTTCTCCTGTTGTAGAAACGCGAAATCTTGTATCTATTCGTCGCGCCTTATCGTTTCTCTCCGGCCATTTAAAATCCAAACAAATGTCACACCCCTTGCAATTATCCTGATATTCGGAAATACTTGGATCGGAAAAATATTCTAAAATGGCCCTGCGCCGGCATTTATCCGAAACAGCATAATCATCAATTTTGCTAAGCAAATTAAATTTT
>JAZDMY010000041.1:0-2247 GCA_043800435.1 bacterium | reverse complement strand
CGGGGAATATTGAATATTATCCCCTTCCTTAATAGAAACCCCCATTTCAGTTGATGGCTTACCCGGCGAGTACGCAAACGTTGACCCGCTTGAGTTCTCATCAGTTAATGTCCCGTCTAATTTTGACCAGAGGAGAGGCGTGGTTGTTAAATTGCGCTTGCGAGGAGGGCGGGAGCCGTAAGAATATGATAATAAAAATAGGAAAACCAACGACAAAGACACGGCTATTATTGGAAAATATTTATATTTTAAAATTTTTTTTACGCGATTACTCGCCGGTTTTATAAAAACCGAAAACCGCGTAAAATATTTTTTAATTTCTTTTTTATTTATCATAATATTTCATGCTTTGGTATGTTATTATTGGATCATACGTAATTTTGGGGGACTGCTTTTGTCATTCCGACCGAACGAAAAAAATATTTATGAAGTGAAACGAAGTAAATATTTTTAAGAGAGTGGAGGAATCTGTGAACATTACCAAATTTTGTGCTGTCAACAGATTCCTCCACTCCCCCTCGTTTCGTTTTCGCTTTACTCCATCTTCACTCGGGGTCGGTCGGAATGACATTCTTAACCTAATTTACGTATGACCCTTATCATTTTACATTATTTTATATATTTTTAAAAGCCCCCTTAATCAAACTCTCCCCCTCCATCTCCTTTGGTTTTTCAATATCCAGTAATTCTAAAATCGTCGGAGCGACATCTCCTAAAATTCCATCCCGCAATTTTTTAATTTTTAAATTATTTCCCGCTAAAATAAACGGAACGGGATTAGTTGAATGTTTTGTATCTATCTCCCCTGTTTTTAAATTTATCATCTCTTCAATATTTCCATGATCCGCTGTAATTATTATAATTCCCTTCTTTTTTAAAACCGCGTTCGTTAATTCATTTATAGCTTTATCCGCGGCTTCTATCGCTTCTATTCCCGCTTTAAGATTGCCGGTATGTCCGATCATATCCGGGTTTGCGAAATTAGCGGCTATAAAATCATATTTATTATCTTTTAGTTTATCTTTTATGTTATCAACTACCTTATTAATGCTCATACACGGCGTTTCATCGTATGATTTTACGTCTGGAGACGGGACCATTATTCTATCTTCTTCTCCGACTGGTTTTGAATAACCGCCGTTAAAAAAATATGTCATATGCGCGTATTTTTCAGTTTCGGCGATGTATAATTGCTTTAAATCTTTTAAAACCATCGGCAATGTTTTCTCAATATCTTTTGTCGGATAAGCTGTTAATATATTTTCTAAATCAGGACCAAAATCCGTCATCGCCACAAATTTTAAATTCTTAATTACCTTCCTTCGTATAAATGCGCCCTTATTCATTTTATTAAAATTATGCTGAACAAAAGGTTTCGCAAGCTGCCGCGCTCTGTCTGAACGGAGGTTAAAAAATATAATAGCATCATTTTCTCCTACATTTCCTAAATCTTCGCATCTTCGTCCTTTAAAATATTTTGATGCAACAGGCGGAATTATAATAGTCGGTTTAATAAATCCGTCGTTTTCCCCTCTGTTGTAAGCCGTCGTTATGGCGTTAATAGGGTCATCCGCCATAATTCCGCTGCACAAAGTTATCGCGTTATAAACTTTCTCCGTTCTTTCCCAGCTTTTTTTCCTGTCCATTGCATAAAAACGCCCGCTAATACTTACAATCCTCTCATTTTCACGAAGATTTTCTTGCATTTTTTCAATAAGTTTTACGCTTTCATATTGAGGCGCGTCCATGCCGTCTGTGAATAAATGTAAAAAAACATTACCGGTAAAATTTTCCCTGATTAATTTTAATAATGCGTAAAAATGTTTTGGCGAACTATGCGGGCTTTGGCAGCCGGATAAAAGTCCCATTAAATGGAGGTTTGATTTATTATTTTCCGCATGCCTTATGGCGTCAAAAAGGGCGGGATTTTTAAAAAATGTCCCGTCGTCAATGCTTCTGTTGATTATTAGCGCATCCTGCTCTATAATTCTGCCCGCCCCTAAATTCATATGCCCCGCCTCGGAATTTCCATCTTGACCTTCAGGCAATCCGACAAATCCGTCATAAGCGGATAATTTACAATGGGGATATTTTTTAAACAGTTTATCCATCGTCGGAGTTTTCGCCAGTGTTATGGCATTCCCTTTGGATGGAGGAGCAATGCCCCAACCGTCAAGGATTAAAAGGACTAACAGACGTTTTTGATTATTTTTAGTTGGCATATATTTAGTTCCAATTTTTAATTTT
>JAZDMY010000022.1:0-10669 GCA_043800435.1 bacterium | reverse complement strand
CCATTGGTTCATGTTGAACATCAGAAATAAAATACGAAGATATGCCATCTTGCAATTTGACAGACAATAATTGATGGCGATATGGACCCTCTAATGGAGTAAAATATTCGCGCTTGTTTTTAATATATTCGGGTTTTAATTTTATATAAGCAGAGAGTGATATTTCTTTAGATTGCGCGTTAAGCGTCCGGATCCATCCATCTTCAATATCCGGAGTATATCGTTCAATATCGCCAATTATCGCTTCTAATATGATTTCAAAATCCGCAATTCTGTCACCCCAAATTTTTCCCAAGACCGAACGGGTTTCTTTGATTTGAACTTGATAAATAAATTTTTGCGGCCGCGCAATACTCATATCAACTGTAATTTCACTGTTGATATTGCCGACATCGTTGAATAAAATGTCTTTCTCAATGACGGTGATTTTAACGCCCGCATTGAATATTTTTTGATCCGTTTCGAAATTACTTATCTCTTGATTAATATCAACCGTGTCGCCGATTTTGATTGTTTTATCAACGCGTAAAAATTTATCCAAGATTTCAATCTCAACGCGAATATCATCGCCTATAGAATCGCCGCTGTATTTGATCTGAGACAATTTTAGTTTAATGAGTTTGTCCATAAATTTATTTTATTTTTTGACATAATCTAAAATCTATGCCTGTTATTCCTATCATTCTATATTATAGCATTCGGATGGGCGCCGTTCGCAGTGGCGCGTCTAAAGCTTATTGACATATTTTTAAAATTTGTTATACTTTTAATGTAGTAACCAACTAAAAACCCCCTATGAGGTTCCGTCCTTATGGGGCGTTTTTTTATAATATGAAATTTTATGTTTTAAATCGTAATTACTACTTTTTGCTGAATTTATTTTTAATTTTTCCATAAATCAGTATTTTATAACTTTTTATTTTACTTTTAACTTGCCTAGAACCCCGTCTGCGCAGCGGACTCTTTTTCTATAACTTTCGCCGCGCTTAAAATTCCCAATAAATCCAATGTAATTAAATCCCGCCTCATCCTGTTATATTGCACTCCCATATCTTGCAATTTTTCAGCCGCTCTCTCCGATGCGTCTTCCATCGCCATCATCCGCGCTCCTTGCTCGCTGGCGTATGATTCTAAAAGGATATTAAAGACCTGTATTTTAAAATAAGTCGGGATTAATTCAGAAAGTATTGCCATTGGATCCGGTTCATAAATCCATTCGCTTGCGTCATGCTTTTCTCCCGTTTCTTCTCCTTCGCTGAAGGAAAAAGGAAGCAGTTTTATAACCGTTGGCTCTCTTTTAGCCGGTCCGTGAAATTTAGTATAAGCGCAATATATTTCATCAATGCCTTTATTTAAGAAAAGATCAGTCATTGCATCTATCAGCGATAATGCATCATCCATAGAAACCCCTTGTTCAGACCACGGCGCGATTTTTATAATAGGGAAGGGGGTTTTTGTTTTAATATATCTTTCCCCTCGTTTTCCTTTAATCCAAACGCCAACTTCGGTGTCATTATTTTCTTTTATGTAATTTTCTAAAAATACATGTGTCTTTTTCCCGATTACACCGTTATAACTTCCGCACATGCCAATGTCGGAGGCAATCATAAAAACAACTGCCTTTAGCGGATTCGGCTTGCTGATCAACAGCGGCGAAACCTTTTCCATAGCTTCTTTTTTATCTAAAGCGTATTGCGACTGGATTAGCGCGATTCTCCGGAGCCGTTCAGTATATGCTCTTAACGTCGCCGCTTTAGATCTGCTTTTTGCAAGTTTTGCCGCAGCAACCGTGGACATTGTCTGGGTCGTCCCCATAATATTATCCACGCTCTTCATTCTATTTTTTAAATCAATTAATTTTTGCGACATAATAAATATAATCCGAATCTACAAATAGTATCCAAATGCCACGAAAACGAATACATCCGAATTAGAAAGCTTTAACTTGTCATTCTGACTGGAGCGAAGCCCGAGGGACGAGGGCGAGCGGAATGGAGGAATCCGTTTAAAGTACATTACTGCTCTATAATATTCTCCGTAAAATCAACCTGATAATCGGGAATTCCCAGCGTTATTCCATAGCGGCTTGCTTCCGCATATTGTTCCTTTCTTTTTCTATCAATGCGGAAAATTTTATTTTTAAAAATGATATAGTGAATTTCATTATTTTTATAATCAGCATACCATCTGTTTAATATCTTTCCAGCCAGTTCAGCGGCAATTTTTTGCGCATCCATTTCTGGTATTTCCACAGTATGCATCGTCCATTGCGCCAAATCAGGCGTTTGATGTTTTTCTGTAACCTGTGAAACTTTCGTGCTTATAATTTTTACCGTATCTAAAAAATCTTTATTCTCCAAACTTTCTTCAATTATAACGCCTTGATAATCCATATTATTTGTAAATTTGTGAAAAGATTTGTTGATCTGCGGGTTACACAAACACCTTCTTATACTCCATAACAATCTCTTTTAACCCCGTCTCAATTTCCGGCGTCAACTCCTTCTTTTCACTTATCATATCCATTATCTTCTGATATTTCTGATGGGCAAATACTACAAGCCCCTTTTCAAAATCTTTTATCCGTTTAATCGGAATTTCATCCATCATTCCATTAACCACCGCGTAAAGCGATATAATTTCTTCAGCCAGAGGCATCGGCGCGTACTGAATCTGTTTTAATAATTCGCGGCCCCGTTCTCCTCTTGCAAGCTGCGCCTTTGTCGCCTCATCAACTTCCGCGCCGAATTTTACGAACGCTTCCATTTCATGATATTGAGACAAATCAATTCTTAACCGTCCGGCGACTTTTTTCATAATTTTTGTCTGAGCCGCGCCGCCGACGCGGGAAACCGATAATCCGACATTTATCGCCGGTCTAAATCCAGTGTTAAATAAATTATTTTCTAAATAAATTTGTCCGTCGGTTATAGAAATAACATTGGTTGAAATGTAAGATGTTACATCTCCGCCCAATGTCTCAATTATAGGAATAGCCGTGAGAGAACCGCCGCCTTTTTCGTCGCTTAATTTAGCAGCTCTTTCTAAAAGACGTGAATGGACATAGAAAATATCGCCTGGATATGCTTCTCGTCCGATTGGCCGTTTTAGAAGAGCCGACATTTCTCTATATGCTACGGCATGTTTTGATAAATCATCAAAAATCACTAACGCGTGTTTCCCCTGATCCATAAACTCTTCGCCAATCGCGCAAGCGGCATACGGGGCTAAATATCTGAATGAGGTCTGTTCATTGGCGAGCGCCGCAACAATAATTGTATGCGAAAGCGCGCCTTCTTTTCTTAATATTTCAACTACCTTGGCAACAGATGCGGCTTTTTGCCCAATAGCGCAATAGATGCAGATTATATCAGAATTTTTTTGGTTGATAATCGTATCAATAGCAATGGTCGTCTTTCCGAGTTTTCTGTCTCCGATAATAAGTTCTCTTTGTCCGCGTCCGATCGGGATCATAGCGTCAATCGCTTTTATTCCGGTCTGCACAGCCTCGGTTACAGGCTGTCTTGTTACTACTCCGGGAGCGATTCTTTCAACTAAGCGATGTTTATCCGCAGTAATTTTCCCCTTGCCGTCAATCGGTATTCCAAGAGCGTTAACTATTCTTCCAATCATCTCTTTTCCGACAGGTATTTCTAAAAGATGCCCCGTGCATTTTACGCGGGAACCTTCTTTAATTTTTTCCTCAGGACCTAAAAGAATGCATCCAACGCCGTCTTTTTCTAAACTAAACGCTAAACCATAAACGCCGCCGGTAAATTCTAAGACCTCCATAGAACCGGCTTTTTCTAATCCCGCAACGCGCGCGATGCCGTCGCCGACCTGTAAAACAACCCCTTCCTCCCTTAAATCATCAACTGAAAAAGAAGCTTTTGTTGAGGATATTATTTCTTTAAGTTGTTTTGTTATATCCGCTAATTCTAATTGCTCAATATCTCCTTTTACTTCTAAAAATTTTCGTTCCAGTTCGCTTATAAAATTTTGTCTCGGATCAAGCGTAATTTTCTTTTCACGGGAAAGATAAAGAACAGGGCATTCTTGCCGCAGATCGTCAAATACTTTTATTTTAATCGGTTTTTCGGCTATTTTTGAAAGCTGTTTTTCTAAGTCATCAATAAATCCATGGCTAAAAGCGGTAGGAGTTAACAGCATTAACGGCTGTTCAGCTTTATTTAACGCGTCTTTTAAAGTTTGATTTTTAGGGTTTTCCATATAAATATTAAAATTATATTATTCCGAGTCCTGCAAACTTTGCAGGATTGCGTTTTCTATTAATTTATTTTGAGATTCTTGTTTGTTTACATTTGATAATGCTTTATCAGCTGCAACGGATACTAAATCAATAAGAGCGCCATGCATTTCCCGTTTTAATTCTTCCCGTTCTTTTGCTATATCTCCACGGCTTTCTTTTATTATATTCTCTGCTTCCTTTTCTCCATTATTAACAATCTCTTTTTTTTCTTTTTCCGCCTGCTTTATTATTTCTTGCGAATCTTCGCTTGCTTTAGCGAGAATATTTACTTTATCAATATTAACTTGCTCCCGTTCCTTCTTAGCCTCTTCAATCTGGTCAAGGCCTTTTTTTATTTTTGTCTTTCTTTCCGCTAAAATATTATACGCCGGCGCGAAAAGAACTTTTTTTAAAACAAATAAAAGTATCACGAAATTAACTATTGAAAAAATAAAAATTTTAGGGTCAAAACTTAATGGTAATCCTTCCATATTTTAAATTTTAGATTTATGATTTTAGATTCCCCGCAAATCTGCAGATCCTGTCACGAAATTTACAAATATATATGTGAAATTCATGAATGGTTTGCAGAAGGAATTCTAAAATTTGAATCTTAAATTTTATTAAAATAATCTTTACCCAAACTTTCATACTTAAATGATGAAAATTCAGGCAAAGCCCCGTCCGAAGACGGGACACTGTTTAAATATCCTCCTTACATTTTAGCAATCAACATGAACGCGATTAAAAGACAATAAATTGCCAATGCCTCAACTAACGCCATAGCGATAAGCATGGTTGTAAATAATTTTCCGCTCATCTCCGGCTGTCTCGCGGTTCCGTCTAAAGCGGCTTTTGCGATGCCGCCCATAGCTTTACTCGCGCCTAAAACGCCCATGGCAATACAAAGACCGGCAGCTAAGGCTAATACAGCTTTGTCAACAGAAAAACCTCCCGACCCAACAGCAGCGGTCGCTGCTGCGGTTTCCTCTGTCGCAGCTAATGCAACATTTAATAATGATAACATAGATTAAATTTCTAATTCGCCTAATCGCTTAATTTCTAATAAAATGCTAAATGCATAAAGTTCTAATGTTATATTAGAGTTATAGAAATTAAATGTTAGAAATTAGAATTATTTAAAGTTTTTATTTTACTTTTATAACTTTACAAACTTTATAACTTAGTCATGCACTCCCCATTCCTCTTTCATATAAAACAAACTTAAGTTTGTAAAAACTACTGCTTGTATTAACGCTACCATAACATCAAAACATAATATGAGGAATGGAATAAATAAAGTAACGATGAGCGCAGGACGTGCGATTGCCATTGCCGTTGTTTCTCCTAAAATAGTGTGTTCACCGTAAATATTTCCAAAAAGCCGCAATGAAAGTGAAAGCAGCCGCGCGGCATTATCTACTATTTTAAGGACTATAAAGACAAAAAGTAAAATTTTCATCGGGATGCTCTTTAAAATACCGAGTATTTTCTTTGAAAAATTCTTTTTTCCCTTCGCATGTTTCTTATCTGAATGTTCGCCTGCGCTATGTTCATCCGAACCTAATCCTGGTACCGGATTAAGCCACATTTTCAAAGTTTTTTTAGGTCCGTTTACGACAAAAAAGCTATAAATTTGCAATCCGAATACACAAATGCATGCTAATGCTAAAGTTACGCTTATATCTCCAGTTGCAGGATTTGCAAAAGGGTGGGGAACAATCAATAAAACATTTGATAATAAAATATAAATAAAAAAAGTGCCTAAAAAAGGCAATGCAATCGGCGTTAATTTTTCACCTAATACAGGCTCTATAAGGTTAACTAAAAATTCAACAATCGCTTCTGAAAAATTTTGAAAACCTCGCGGCACGCCGGTCTTTTTTTTCTTAAGATTAAATATAGCCGCAAAAATTATAGCAGCGATTGTTGAGATGCCGCTAAACAGAATAAAATAATTAATATTTCCACTGTATCCAAATCCATGAGACATATCAATTATAAACTCAAATCTGAAAAGTCAAAACGCAAAACTGCAAATATGAGTTTTAAGTTTTGATTTTATATGTTGTTTTCTGTGTCAAACAGAGCAAGACAGACAGATTTGATTATATTTTAATGCGTATGCACGCAATCAGTTTTTATTAAAAATAAATATCCGCATAAAGGTGCGGTTTAAATATTTAGTTTTTATATTTCTGTAAGAAAAAATTTACTTAAATTTTATCCACAGATTTTTTATCAACTTTAAGTATAAACACTGAATTTATTATTGTCAAGGATTAAGATTTTCTACAAGAATCAAAAGCTATTGCACCACCTTTAAAGATGACATAAAATAGGCGATTAACTCATTGCGGCAGATGCGCAAAGATTACAAGATATGCGATTATTGAAAAAGAATCAGAAAAAATTGGAAAAAATTAAAAATCATAAATTAAAAGAATATGTTCAGAATTCTCCGCCACAGTCTCCGATAGGGACTGCGGCGAGTGCGAAACTCGTCGCAGTCCGCGGCACGAGAGACTGCGACGGAGAGTGTAAAGCATTGCTAAAAAAATGAAATATGTTATTATAAGTATTAATGATGGGTAATTTAATTTGATAACTAATTAAATAAAATTTTATGCTGGACGAAAAAACAATAAGAACGGAGAAAATTAAGAAAATAAGAGAAATGGGGATAAATCCGTATCCTGCAAAATCATTAAGAACCCATATATGCCGCGAGGCGATAGAAAAATTTAAAAATGCAGGAGGTGAAAATATTGAAGCCTCAGAGGAAGATATTATTCTTACAGGACGTTTGCGCAGCATCCGCTTGCACGGCAAGGCGATTTTTTCTGATTTAGAAGATGAATCGGGAAAAATACAGCTTTATATTAAAAAAGATACGATTGATGCGAATATGGGGGAGTGGGTAAAATTGAATTTAAAACAACCTTTTGAGGGCAGGGGAGTGGGGGAAATTAACCCGTTTCAATTTTTCAAAGACTTTTTTGATATGGGCGATTTTATGGAAGCGCATGGAACATTATTTAAAACCCATCAAGGCCAGATAACTTTAGTGGTTAAAAATTTCCGTATGCTTTCTAAGGCATTGGTTTCAATCCCGACTGAGCATTTTGGAATTAAAGACGAAGAAGAACGTTTGCGAAAAAGATATTTAGATATTTTATGCAATCCGGAGGCAAAAGATATTGTTTATAAAAAAGCGCGATTTTGGGGTTCCGTTCGGGAATTTTTAGCAGAAAAGGGCTTTTTAGAAGTAGAAACGCCTGTCTTAGAAAATACTACAGGGGGCGGAGATGCGCGACCCTTTATGACGCACCATAATGCGTTAGATTTAGATGTTTATTTAAGAATTTCAATGGGAGAACTTTGGCAAAAACGGTTAATGGTTGCGGGATTTGAGAAGACATTTGAAATCGGAAGGCAGTTTAGAAATGAGGGAATGGATGGCGAGCACTTGCAGGATTATACGCAGATGGAATTTTATTGGGCATACGCCGATTATAAGATGGGAATGGAGTTAGTGGAAGAGATGTTTAAATATATTATTGAAAAAACATTCGGGACATTAAAATTTAAAATGCGAGGATTTGATATTGATTTAGATAGAAAATGGGAGACCTATGATTATAGGGAAACAGTAAAAGAATATGCGGGCGTTGATATTTTAGATACTAATTTAGATGAGATAGAAGCGAGATTAAAAGAGTTAAAAATTAATTATGATAAAAATGGCTTTAATATTACGCGCGGAATAGACAATTTATGGAAATATTGCCGAAAGCAAATAGGCGGACCGGGATTTTTAATTAATGAGCCGTTAGAAGTTTCTCCGCTTGCTAAAAAAGATGATAATAATCCGAAAATTGTCCAAAGATATCATCTGATTATCGCAGGGTCCGAACTTGCAAATGGTTATAGCGAATTAAATGATCCTATTGATCAGGCAGAACGGTTTTTCGAGCAGGCAAAGTTGCGCGAGGCGGGAGATGAGGAAGCGCAAATGAATGATTCAGACTTTGTGGAGGCATTGGAGTATGGTATGCCTCCGACGACCGGTCTTGGTATCTCAGAAAGGGTCTTTTCGTTTTTTATGGATAAACCGATGAGAGAATGCCAAATATTCCCGTTGATGCGGCCGAAAAATTAACAGCGTAATTCGCATGAATACATAAATGAGTACTCATTAGCGCCAAATCCGCGTTGCTATCCGCTTAAGTTATGTCTATCCCGAAAGCAATAATATTAGGTATAATACAAGGTATTGCCGAATGGCTGCCGATTTCAAGTTCCGGACATTTAGTTATCGCCCAGGAATTTTTCGGTTTGCAAAATTCAATGGTTTTTGATGTCCTGCTCCATATGGCTACACTTTCCGTAGTTTTTATTGTTTTTTGGGGGGATATTAAAAAAATGATAGTATCCGTATTTCAATGGGATTTTAAGAGTGAATATGGAAAATTAGCGTTATTTATTATAATAGGCAGTATCCCTACTGCAATAATCGGAATTTTATTCCATGATATTTTTGAAAAAATGTTTTCTAATTTATGGGCGGTTGCCGTAGCCTTAATGGTAACAGGCATTCTATTACTTTTAACAAAAATAAAAAAAGAAAATACGAAGTATATAAATTCAAAAAATTCTTTATTAATTGGTTTAGTCCAGGGCATAGCGATTATTCCGGGTATATCGCGCAGCGGATCAACAATTAGCGCAGGAATTTTATCAGGCGTTGATAAGGAAAAAGCCGCTCGATTTTCTTTCCTGCTTAGCATCCCTGCAATTTTAGGAGCTTTTTTGCTTGAAGCCGTAAAATTCAGTAAAGTCGGATCGCCCGGTATTAGTTGGCTTTCCGCGGCTATTGGGATGATTTTTGCCGCGGCTATCGGATATTGCGTATTGAAATTTTTGTTAAAAATAATCAAATCAGATAAATTTCATCTATTCGGATATTATTGTGTCGGGCTAAGTATAATATTATTCGGTATCCTTACCTTTGTTAGATGAAAAAAAATTTAGATGACTGATATTTTAGATTTATGATTTTTGATTTATGAATTTTTTATAAATCTGCAATCTAAAATCTAAAATCTAAAATTTTATGAAAGGAGTTATAATCGCCGGAGGGAAGGGAACCAGGCTTCTGCCAGTAACAAGGGTCGTTAATAAAAGTTTATTGCCAATTTATGATAAGCCGTTAATTTATTATCCTATAATAAAATTGCGCGACGCCGGAATTAAAAATATTTTAATAATAAGCGGTCGAGAAAACGCCGGTCAATTTTTAGATTTAATGGGCTCGGGTAAAGATTTAGGGGTAAAGCTTTCATACGAAGTGCAGGAAGAACCGGGAGGCATAGCCCAAGCATTAGGGCTTGCCGAAGATTTTGCTGATTCCGAAAAGATTGTGGCAATACTCGGAGATAATATTTTTGAACATGAACTTAATGACGCCGTGTCTGATTTTAAAAAACAGAAAGAGGGCGCTAAAATATTTTTAAAAGAGGTCTTAGATCCTGAACGATTCGGTGTGCCTGAATTAGATGGAGATAAAATTATTAACATTATAGAAAAACCAAAAAATCCGCCTACGAATTACGCCGTTGCCGGAATTTATATGTATGATAAAAAAGTTTGGGATATAATAAGATGTCTTGCGCCATCCGAAAGAGGGGAACTTGAAATAACGGATGTAAATAACCATTATGTTAAAGAAGGCAATATGACTTACGAAATACTAAAAGGTGAATGGATTGATGCAGGAACATTTGATTCATTATTACGAGCAAATATTCTAATGGCAAAAAAAGCCGGAAATAATATTTAAATTTTTTATAAATTATAAATTAAGTCAACACTAAAGCCCGCATAATTTTTTGCGGGTTTTATTTATCCTGTATAAAACAAAGCTCTTCCTGCTTGCGCAAGCAGGAAGAGCTTTGTTTACAGGGAGTCGTTATATAATAATATTGCTGGTGTCGCACAATACAAGTTATGCGACACACGAATATGTGCTATACTATAAATAATCCAAAAATACATTAAATACATTGCTTCACATATATGAAGTATGAAGATAGAATTTATATATTTTAAATTTGAAACTGAACCAGATGCTCCCCAATCGGATTTATTATTAAAATTTTTTCTAACTTTAAAGCGCTTAATTTTTCAAGCTGTTCCATTTTTTTATTTTTTATTCCATATTGTATTTTTATTTCTTTATTTTCTTTTACAGTGAATTTTGCGCAAATAGAGGCGGCGGTATTTAAAATTTTTAATGCCTCAGGGTATCCTGATACCTTTGCCCCTCCTAGAATCGCGCACAGCGGTCCTGGTATTTCCATTGGTTGAATTAATAAATCATCCTTAGATGCTAATTGTAAAATTTTTTTATTTTGAAAA
>JAZDMY010000115.1:0-5842 GCA_043800435.1 bacterium | reverse complement strand
AAGAACTTTTTGGGAAGTCCGCTGTGCACAAGAAAATTCAGCCGTTTATGATCTCACTGGTCATAACCAATTACGGGTATCCAACACGAAGCCCGAAGGAAAGGAGGTGATGATTCTAAGCGCCGTGGATGGGCAGTACATTTTTATCCAGTAGCATATTTTTTTTTAACCAACCATGCCATAGCCCCAAGTTGCCCGCTTTACAAAGCGGCGTCCCAAGTCAAAGTGGCAATTTTTCTTAAAATAAGGAGAAATTGTCATGAAAAAGGAATTAAGGATCGTCTCGTTGGATGGCATTTCCGGAACAGGAAAATCCCAAATTATGCGTTATTTGATGGGATATTATGCAAAAAAATATTCTGTGATGGGATTTTCTGAAAACCTTATATCACCCGAACGAGAGACGTTGGCATGTAAAGTCCTCTCTATTAGGGAGGACAAAAGTTTATCCGGAGATGAAAAAAAATATTTGGAGGACAAACTTTTCACCGAAATAGCCTCCGACGACCGTGCATACATTTCCCGCACTTTTATCCCCTTTGCCGCGCAAGCGAATGCAGATTTACTATTTCTTGACCGCTGGTATCCGACGAATATGGCATACCAGTCATTGGGAAGATTAACTCCCGAAGAAATTTTAAAATTGCACCGTGATAAAAATGTCGCGGAGCCGGATATTTATATTATTCTTACCTGTCCGGCTGAAATCGCAAGCAAGCGAGTGGATATGCGAACCACAAAAATGGTTCGCGGCGTTGCGGGAAAAATGTCCACGGTCAGAAGTAAGGACGGGGAAATTGATCTTGCTGCCTCTCTTGAAAAAAAGCGGCGAATTCAAGATCAATTCTTAAAACTTCCTCCAATCTTAGGCCACGAAAGATGTTTAGTGGTTGATACCGCTGGCAATATAACGGATGTCCTCAAGGAATTGACAGGCAAGCTAAATATTAAACTATTTGGCAAACCCTTAGATATTCCTTCGGAATTTCCCGCGTGGCCATTTGATAACCAAGTGATTTCCGGATAATTCTATCCGCAATTTTTGGGGTATGGCAGCTGCTTTTTAGCCGCCATACCCTTATTTTATTTTTTGTTTTATTGTTTTCTTGCTTGCCTCGCTGAAGCTTCAGTGAAAGCGGGATTTCTTGCTTTTTTCTTTCTTGTTTTCTTGCTTCTTTGCTTTATTGAAGACCATTTGCCTTATTTTTTTTTGTTTGCTAAAATATAAAAATACATACAACCTTGCGATTAAGGTTTTTTATAATAAAACTAAGCCTTGATAAATCTAAAAAATATCTGTGTAAATCTATTTCAAATCAGTGCTTATTTGTGTGCAAAA
Organism: bacterium; assembly: GCA_043800435.1. Classification (GTDB taxonomy): domain Bacteria; phylum Patescibacteriota; class Patescibacteriia; order JAZDEU01; family JAZDEU01; genus JAZDMY01. Next base: position 4,503 of record JAZDMY010000115.1, on the reverse strand, counting down.
GTATTTAATCGCACCATTTTTTCACACCAAAAACAGAAACACAGAAAATATACCAAGGTTTAGTTATGTAAAAAATATGGAAGAAGAAAAATACGTTCGCCCGTCATGGGATGAATATTTTATGAATATTGTTGAGATTATAGGAAGCAGAGGAACTTGCGACAGAGGGAGATCGGGCTGTGTAATAGTAAAAGATAAACGAATCGTAGCGACCGGTTATGTAGGCGCGCCGATAGGATTGCCTCATTGCGACGAAATAGGGCATGAATTGCATACTGTTACTCACGAAGACGGAACGCAAAGCAGACATTGCATAAGGACTACACACGCGGAACAAAATGCGATTTGCCAGGCGGCAAAAATTGGAGTAGCGCTGGAAGGCGCAACACTTTATTGCAAAATGACTCCTTGTTATATATGCGCAAAAATGATAATCAATGCGGGAATAAAAAGAGTTGTCTGCGCACAAGATTACCACGCTGGTAAGAGAAGCAAAGAAATCTTTAAAGAAGCCGGAATTGCATACGACCTGCTTTCCGATAAGATGACCACTTATGCGGATATGACAGTAGGAGATGCCAAAGCAAATGTTGAAATACCTCAATAATATTAATTTTTAAAAATTACCTATATGTCTTCAAACGAAATAAAAATTTATCCTCTTAAAAATTTATCGCCGGAGTTAATCGCTGTTACCTTTGCGAAATGCTCCCGTTCGGAAAAATCTTTTGATGAGATCGCAAAAGAACTTACAGAAGAAAAATCAGCCGAATTTCATGATAAATGGGTAGTAGGATATGGACATTCATCTGTCGCGGAACATGCGTTTTTAAACATTGCCATAGAAAATGTTTCATTAGTGGCTGTAGAAGCGATACAAGCAAACCGTCTTGCATCTTATACAGAAAAATCATCGCGATATCAAATATATAATAAAGACAGAATTTTTATTCCTGAAGAATTTAATCAGGATCAAAGGATTAGAGAAATTTACCTAAAAGCAACTGAAAAACTTTTTGAAGTTTATAACAATTCCATGGAACCGGTCCAAAAAATTATTTATCAACTTTACCCAAATGCGGAAAACGAACCTGACCTTATATGGAAAGCGAAAATAAAATCAAAATGGGTTGATGTTTGCCGTTTTCTGCTTCCTAATTGCGTATTGGCTAATTTAGGTATGTCTGCTAATGCCCGCACATGGGAGTACGCAATAACAAAATGGCTTTCTTCACCGCTTGCGGAGGTGCGGCAAATTGGCGAGGAATGTAAAAAAGTTGCGATGACAATTACTCCGACATTGGTAAAATATGCGGAATTTAATAATTATTATAAAGAAACTAATGACTATATTGATAATTTAAGCAGCAAGCTAAATTTAAATTTAGATAAACCAAAATTTAATAACGAAAGCCAATTGGAGGTTGAGCTGATTGATTATGATAAAGATGCCGAAGATAAAATACTTGCCGCCCTCTTATACCGAAATAATTCCATAAGTTATGCAAAAGCACTGGAACAGACAAAAAAAATAAGTAATGAAGCTAAGGAAAAAATATTTGACGAGATGCTCAGTAAAGCGAAAACTTATGAAAAACCGCCGCGTGAATTAGAATACATATACTATACTTTTGATGTGCTTTTAGATCAGGGCGCTTATTATGATTTAAAAAGAAATAGAATAATGACTCAAACTCCGCAGTCGCTAAATTTTGATCACGGATATTTTATTCCGGAGATTATAAAAGAGGCAAATTTAGAGAAAGAATATAACGAGGCGCAAAATTCCGCAAGCCAAGCATACATAGAAATATCCGCAAAATTTCCTTCATTGGCCCAATATATTACAACAAAAGCAAGCGCCAGAAGATTTTTATTAAAAATGAATCTAAGAGAAGCATTTTATTTTATCGGACTTCGTTCAAAAAAATCAGGTCATTTTATGTATAGAAAAGTCGCGCAAATGATGTATGATAAAATAGAAGAAGTCCATCCAATGTTAGCGAAATATATAAAGGTGGATAAGATGTAAATTTCCGTTCAAAAGATATGATAGAAATAGATCAATCAGGGAAAGTTGAGGATACGAATAAACTAACGGTTGTTGCTTTTAGCAATGGGAAAATAAAAAGCTTGCAGATCAGCGCAAGGGAAAAGCAGAAATTGGTTAAAGCAATGAGAGGTATTGATCATCCTAAACAGGTATTTATTTTTAAAATTTTTGCCTGTTTGATATTTTTATTAATAAATTCCGAAAAAGAAGAATATATTACTATAGATAAAGAATATCCGGGACACGAGGCGATTATAAAGGGCATGATACTATCCTTATTTTATAAAATAAAAAATAAAGCGCCGGATATTATGTTTGCCGAAATCGGTAAAAAAAGTATGGCGCATAAAACCGCAATAGCTATATTTAGAAAAGAAAGAAAAGCCGATATAATTATTAGAGCTGATGATATAATAAAATTACTGTATAAATAATAAAAAGCTGGAGTCCCCCCTCTAGGAGGGGTAATCCTTAGCTCAGACCGTCAGTTACGAACGGTGGTCACTAAGGCATCCAGCTGATTTATTCTAAATATAATATACCAAATTTTAAAAATATGTCAAATAAAAAAATCATACTCGGCTTTGTCGGCGAACTCGCGGGAGGGAAAGGAACTTCTTGCGATTATTTGATTAAAAAATATGACGCGGGATATCATCGCTTCTCAACGATTTTGCGAGATGTTCTAAAAAGATTATATCTTGAGACTTCGCGCGAGAATATGCAAAAAATTTCAACCGTGCTAAGGAAAAACTTCAGCGAGGATATTTTGGCGAGAGTTATAGCCGATGACGTAAAAAATGATATTCATCAAGTTGTGGCGGTTGACGGAGTCCGAAGAGAGGCTGATATAAAATATTTGCGAGAAATAGAGGGATTTCATCTGGTTTATATAACAGCGGATATTGAAAAAAGATTTGAACGGATTAAAAAAAGGGGAGAAAATACGGATGATGCGGATAAAACATTTGAGCAATTTAAACTTGACCATTTAGGCGAGGCGGATATTCAAATACCGCAAACAGGCGCCGAGGCGGATTTTAAAATTGATAATAACGGGACGATGGATGAATTGTATGAACAGATTGAGGAGATATTGAATGAAATTTCCAATTGAATATGCGCATCATCCTGAGGAACGGTAGCGACGAAGGATCCCGTGGCTCACAGCACTATCACTATCCCTGCCTCGCGCCTTGAGATTCTTCGCCTCGTCCCTCGGCTCAGAATGACGCGACTATTCCAGCAATATGCGCCTAAACATAAAAAAACTCCACCCTGATGCGATAATACCCTGCTTTGCCCATACCGATGATGCCGGCATGGATTTATTCGCGCTTAAAGAAACTCTATTGCAGCCCGGCGAGAAAAAGAATATTTCTACAGGGATAGCCGCTGAGATACCCGACGGCTATGTCGGGTTAATCTGGGACAAAGGCGGCATGGCAAATCAATGCCTCCACACCATAGCAGGCGTAATTGACGCTGGATACAGGGGCGACATCACAATATTAATCATAAATTTATCCAATAAAGAAGTGATAATAAAAAAAGGCCAAAAATTCGCCCAAATGCTTATCCAAAAAATTGAAAGGCCTGAAATTGCCGAGGTCTCGGAACTTTCTTCCACTGCAAGGCATGACGGGAAATTCGGCTCAACGGGTAAATTCTAAATTTTCCTTTACTTTTAACTTTTAACTTATTTTATGCTAATAGTAATTGACGGCACGGACGGCGCTGGTAAAAAAACCCAGACCGCCCTTTTAATTGAACGGTTAAAAAAGGGAAATTATCCGGTAGAAACCGTCCAGTTTCCGCAATATAATGTAAAGTCCACAGGGTTAGTTGAAGAATATTTAAGCGGGAAATATGGCTCGGCAGAAGAAGTCGGACCATATCGCGCATCTATTTTTTACGCCTGCGACCGCTATGACGCAAGTTTTAAAATGAAAAAATGGATTAGTGGTGGAAAAGTTGTTGTCGCCGATAGATATGTCACGTCTAATATGGGACATCAAGGCTCAAAAATTGCGGATAATGACGAATTGAAAAAATATTTTGAATGGAACTATAATCTTGAATATAATATTTTCGGACTTCCAAAACCTGATCTTAATATAATTTTGCATGTACCGACCGAAATCGCATTTCGCTTAATTCAGGAAAGAACCCGTGATGATTGGAATGGGAAAACAAAAGATATTCACGAAGAGGACTATAACCATCTTAAAAAAGCCGAACGCACCTATCTGCAGATGGCAGCAATGTTTCCTAATTTAAAAATTATTGAATGTGTAAAAAATGATAAATTAATCTCTCGTGAAGAAATAAGCGATCTTGTCTGGGCGGAGGTAAGGAAGGTTTTATAATAAAATTTTTCTCTTCTTTGTAAGCTGTCTAAAAACGTGTCATTCTGAACCCGAGCGCCAGGAGGGTGAAGAATCCCGTGG
>JAZDMY010000113.1:0-5395 GCA_043800435.1 bacterium | reverse complement strand
TTAATCTGATATATTATCATACGATACTATTTCTAATCTGTCAATGGCAAATTCCATCCTCTTCACTTCCTGACTTTCAACTTTATAACTTTATGAACTTTATAACTTTTCTCCCGCAATCATCATATCCAATAATAATTCTATATTTACACTGCTTGTTTTTGACTTAAAATCAATCCTCATAATTTCTCCGTATAAATTTTTTAAATCATCATATTTATACATTTTAACCTGCGTTGAAAGTTTTTGTGCGACATACGGGTGTAATTTTAAATCGCGGGCAACAGCCGCCGAATTTATATATCCTCCGCCTGACTTTTCCACATAATCCTGCGTTTCCAACAGCAATCTATATTGCCGTGCGAGCATAGTTAAAATATAATTTATATTTACACCCGCTCTTAACTCTTCGGTTAAAAGTTTTAACGCCAATTTTTTATTTTTTCCGCCTATCGCGTCCGTCAAATTAAAAATGTTCTCGTCATCTTTCGTTTTTACAAATTTTTTTATATTCTCGCAGGTTATATTTTTATCGTAACACGCCAATTTTTCAAGCTCATTATTCATCTGCCATAAATCGCTTCCAATGCGCTCCATAAGCATATTAACCGCAGGCATATCTATATTCGCCCCCTTTTCTTTAACCGCCTTTATTATCCAATTTCTTAAATCCGCGCCTTTTAATAAAGGAAATTCCTGGCGTAAAACTCCGCTTTTATTTTTTCCGCCACCCGCCAAAAATTTTACTAACGGCTCTTTCGCGCTCGCATCCTCTTCGTAAAAAATTAAAATGTTATCCTCATCTTTTTCCACGGTTAATTTTAAATATTCCACAATCTCTTTCTGCAACTCTTTCTTTTTTGATTTAATAATACTTCTTAAAATAATCATCCTTTTGCGCGCCATAAAAGAAACCGTGGAAATTTCTTTTTTAAAATCGCCAAAAGTAATTTTCTCGCCGTCAATTTCCGTCAAATTCAAAGAACCGCCTTCCACATCGCGCAGAAACTTATTTTTAAATTCTTTTAATTTTTCTATGCTCCGATATGTATCGGGACCGTAGAGGAATATTAGCATATTTTAAATTTTAGATTGCAGATTTTAGATTTAAACACTAAGAGCCAGGATATCTAAAATCTAAAATCATAAATCTAAAGTCACTCTCTCTTATGCGCTTTAATAAACGTCTCTCTTAAATGCTTATCTGTTATATGCGTATAAATCTGGGTTGTGGTAATGGACGAATGTCCGAGCATTATCTGAACCGCTCTTATATCCGCATCGTTAGTCAGCAAATTTGTGGCAAAAGAATGGCGCAAAGTATGCGGAGAAACCTTTTTCGTAATGCCTGCGATTTTCGCGTATTTTCTAACTATGCGCTGAACCGAACGCGTAGTTAAAGGCTCCATTGTTTCATCCCGTCCTTCTTTTGCCTTATCATGGCTTACGAATACATAAGGCGATACATCGCGCCGCGCTTCAAGATATTTTTTTATCCAATATAACGCCTGATTTGATAAAAAAATTATTCGCACTTTCCTGCCCTTTCCGCGAACTGTTAATTCCTGCGCGTTGCTTTTATCTTTAAGGTCAACTTGCTCTATTTTTAAACTTACCAGTTCTGATACGCGCAGCCCTGTTGAAAATAATGTTTCTAAAATCGCCTTATCGCGAAGAGCAATAATTCCTGCCGTGCCATCTGTTATAGAGACGCTATTAATCGCGTCTCTACCGCCATCCAACGGCGCATTCAAAAATCTTTCTAGTTCCCGCCCTTCAAGAAATGTGACATCCCGCTCAGGCATTTTCGCAAGCTCAATTTTTTCCGGCGCCATTGTCTTAACATCAATTTTCGCCAAATACTTTAAAAACGCACGCAGGGCGATAAGATGATAATTTTGCGTATTTTTCTTCAATGAATTTCCATGGCTATCTTCATACCGATTAAGCCAAATCCGATATTGCGTCACATCTTCAAGACCGATTTTTGACGGGTCATTTATATTATGTTCCTCTGCCCATTTCGCAAATCGCGATAAATAAAAATCATAATTTTTCACCGTCGCAAGAGAACGATTTTTCTCAATTTCAAGATATGTCAAAAATTTTATGATGTATTTTTTTATGTTCATAATAAACACATATTTTATTCGTGATTTGTGAAAATTCATTTTTGCCTCGCCAAAGCTTCGGCGGCGGCGGGCTAAAGACGAAGCCCGCCCGAACGCTCTATGCGGGCGGGGATCCCATGGTTTATACCTCGCACCTTGGGATTCCCGCCCGAACGACTGATATCGTTCAGTCGGGCGGGCTTCGCCCTCCGGGCGCTCGGGCTCAGAATGACACGATAATATTAAAATTTCTGCATGTTCAATTACTACTAATTACCATCAATTACAGCAAATTTCTAATTTCTATAATTACATTTTACGACATTAAATAAATTTAAGCAAATTAGTTCGTTAAAAATGGCAAAGGGGGCAAGTTTATAAAAAACCGCCCCCTTAACGGTCATATGTATATGACCTCTATTTCTGGAGTAACAAACTTTTCCTCAGGAACTTCTTGCGGCATTTTTTCCTCAATATAGATAATACAAATGACTTCATTAATAATTGGAGCATCGCAATAGCGAGTCCCCATTAAATGTATCGCCGCAAGAATAAAAAAAACAACAATACCTTTTCTCATTTTCCCCTCCTCTTCAATTAATATTTAAATCCCCTCCATCTACTTTCATTATAACATCTCCATATTCATCTGTCCTTATTATCCGGACGCCCATCCTTTCCAGCCGTTTAATTATTCTAAGTGACGGCAATCCGAACTCATTATCCCGTCCGACAGATATTATGGCGATTTCCGGCTTTACTAAATTTAAAAATTCTTCAGTGCTTCCTGTATCGCTTCCGTGATGTGCTACTTTTAAAATATCCGCTTTTAATACTCCTCCCGAGCTTGTCGCGGGAAGAGCGTCTGATGACGGGAAATTAGAGGAAGGTTGTCCGCACAGCTCATCCTCCGCCTCTTTTTCAATATCCCCCGCGAATAAAAAACTTTTATTTTTATACTCCAATTTTAGAACGATGGAACTGTTATTTAAATTATCAACTTTTTGTTTCAGTAAATTTTCTTTAGGATATAAAATTTTAATTTTTGTGTTCAGAGCGATTTCATATTCTCCCAGCCCGCCGTTTTCTCCGCCGGCAATTTTTACCTCTGTCTTTTTATTTTTCATGGTTTCCAAAAATTCTATATACTCCGGCGAATTATGCAAAACCCCTGTCATCCAAACTTCATTCACAGGATATTTCTCCAAAACATTAATCAAACCGCTTACGTGGTCAGAATGCGGATGGGTTAAAACCATAATGTCTATTTTTCTATTCCATAACGGCAGATATTTATCTATTTTTTCAACTACTTTATTATCAGGTCCGCCATCTATTAAAACATTTACTCCACCCTCAGCCCTGATTAAACTCGCATCCCCCTGCCCTACATCAAGGAAAATTACTTCCACGCCATCCTTAATCGGCTTTTGTAAAATAATAAAAATTAAAAAAAATAAATTTGCGGCTATCAACCCGATAATTATTAAAAGTATTTTCCTATTTTTCATAAATTAAACATATGTGCTATAATTAAATTATCTTACACCATTCCCCTTAAAAATCAATAACTCTATGAACATGCATGAAAATAACCCAAAGTTAGACAAAATTTTTAAAAATGCATCGCCTGCGGAAATTTCCGATCTTAACGGAGAATACTATGTGGATATGCTAACAGGAGTACTTCCAAGCATAAGACGATTCTCTCATCGCAAAATATTTTATCAGGAAGACGGAAAGACAACCGGATGCAACATTGTATTTAAAAATTTTAAGTGGGGCTATTTTTTCTTAGAGACACGAAATTTTACGTCTGAGCAGCAAACCGCCATAAACTACGCGATAGCGGAAAACTCCTTCCTCACTAATAAAATCCGCGACCATATAAAGTGCGTAGAACCAGGAAAACTTTATATCGGCCGTTTTAATTATCTCTTAGGCGGAAAATTATATTTCTTAGGATATTTTTCGCTGATAAAAAAATAATATGATTTTAAAAAAACAACACTTAGAAGGAGAACTCCCTGAATGCGCAAAAGCATTATGCGAATGTTCATGCTGTGATAACGATCAAATAGAAGAATGGACTAACGAATATTTCGCTTTTCATGAGAGAATGAAAGATCATCTTATTTCAAAAGACGTAAAAATTGAATTTATTGGAGATCGGGTAAGATTTATAAATTGTTCCGACGGAAAAAAATGTAAATTTTTAAAATATTCCTTAAACAAAGATATTGATCCCCGCCCGATTGATTGTAAAATTTATCCATACGTAGTTGACTGGGAAAATATTGATTTTGACAGAAAAACAGTAAATTTATATTACTGGGACAATGATTGCCCTGTTGTAAAAAGCAATCTGATTTCAGACAAATTTAAAAAAGAAGTGGAGAATATCATAAAACGTGATTTTGCGTTTTTATTTTATGGGGCAAGATTTAATGTAAAATTCTATAATAAAGTTTATTACTATAATGATAATAAAAATAAAAAACTTAGTTGAAGGCGCCTGCAGGAGAGAAACCAATCCTTTCGGATACGGTGACTGGGAATATCATATTTTATCAGTCGTCGCGAACGGAAAAATATTGGCGGAAAAATTAGGCGCGGATATGGAAATTGTGGAATTGGCGGCGTTGCTGCATGATTACGCCGGAATTTTAAACATTGACTTTTATCCTGAGCATCATATCCATGGCGCGCGGCTCGCCGAAGAAATTTTAGAAAAATATAATTACCCCAAAGAAAAAATCGCTAAAATACAACATTGTATTTTAGCGCATAGAGGAAGCATTGATATTCCGCAAGAAACCATAGAGGCAAAAATTATATGTTCAGCCGACGCTATGGCGCATTTTGATAATATTCATTCACTTATGTATCTTGCCTTTGTGGAATATAAGATGAATATTGATAAAGGAACTCATTTCGTTTTAGATAAATTAAGAAGAAGCTGGGGAAAAATATCATTGCCTGACGCGCGTGATATAGTAAAAGGAAAATACGAAGCGGCTAAAAAAATTTTAGAATAAACCTTGCATTTTATATTTTGCTGGTATATAGACATCACATTGGGAAATGCAACTTAGAACTTTCAAAAATTGATGGATGACGAAGTTTTGGAACTCTAAAAAACAGCAGATGTATCCGTCGATACATTGAGAATTTTTTCGAGTGAAAAAACAAGTCATCAACAATTTTTGAAATATTATGGAGCAGCGTTTCCCAATGTGATGTCTATATACCAGCAAAATATAAAATGCAAGGTTTATTCTAAA
>JAZDMY010000066.1:0-7183 GCA_043800435.1 bacterium | reverse complement strand
TTCTGCGACCTCCTGCCGCCATGAGATGATTTTCCGCCTTTTCGCCCAATTTCTTGAACTTCCTCTCTCGGACGTTTATCAAAACTTCCCGAACTATGTTTTCCTCCTCTGCTTCGCTCCTCATCCGTTAATTTATGCGCGCGTCCGCTTTCCTGCGCGGCTTTGCCTCCCATATGCGCAACCCTTTGGCGCGTTTCTTCGTCAGTAGAAGCCAGCCCCCGCTTATTATTTTCCATATTCTTAAATTTTTAATATTATAGCAAGCATTGTTTAATACGGCACCGACTATACCGCCAACGCCTGCTTACTTCCCGTATATACTTATTTCATTTTCTTGTCAAGACAATTTTTTTACCTTTGCGAAAACGGAAATCGCGCATCAATGCCGCCATATTTTCTAGTTGTTCCATAAAATGCCTCGTCGCATAAATCATCAAATAACTTCCAAAACCCGTAAATATCGGAATCATTATTTTTAGCCCCGCATGGCGCAAGATGATCCGCCGCGGGAATACTTACAAAATTTTTATAGTCCTTAGGAATATTTATCGCTTCCTCCACAATTTTCTTAGCATCTATATCAAACGCGACGGTGTCTTTATCTCCCGCGACAGTCAGTAATAATGTATCCTCGGGAATTTTACTAAGATCCTCCATTTTTGTATTAATCCATGTTGCTCCCGGCTCAACGCACATCACGGCGCGAGGTCTTGGAATTCCCGCTGAATCGGCTATAGCTGCTAAATTAGCTGAAATAATTCCTCCCACGGAATGGCCTATCGTGGCGACCTTTTCTATGTCAGGCCTATGATGTTTTTTCACGGTGTTTAATTTTTCCAATGCCATTTTTACGGATTCTATGGCGTTGGGCGTATAACTCGCCGTAAGATTCCATGCTTTTTTTTGCAATCTCGGGAATATGACAATGTTTCCTCTTTTCGCAAGATGGTTAATCCATCCTTGGTAAAAAAACGGTTTTTTGCCATTCCACCCATGATTAAAAATTATTAATGGCAATTTTTTATTTAAATCCGCATCTTCGGGTTCAAAAATCCAATACTCGTACTCCGTTCCTTTTTTATAGATGCTTTCTTGAACCATCGTATAAGTGTCGCCAGCTTCGGATAGCTCGCCATTGCCTGGGGGAGCGATGAGTTCGGATTTAACAGGGGAAGATGGCTGAGCAGCAGAAAAATTTTGCTGATCCGCGCTTTTTAATTTTTTAAAAAAATTAAATAATTTCGCCTCAGCGGTTGACCCTTGCGAGGCGCCCATAAAAAAAACTAAAGAAAAAATTAATAAAACTTTTATTTTTTTCATATAATATTTTATTGTAATTTAATAGCAGTTTATTGTAATACAATTGCATCACACTATCAAAAATAGCATACTGCCATTTAATTACAATAAATTACAAAATTACTATTTAGTTACTGTAATTCCCCTCCCCTTATACGGGAAAATAAATAAATGTCAAGGGGACAAAAAAATTTACTATTTTTGCTGATTGTGATAATATAAAAAGGTCAAAATTCAAAAATTAAAAGTAAAATTAAAAAATTAAAACGATACCCATCCGTGATCCGTTAAAATCAGTTTCGTATCTGTGTTAATCCGTTTTTTAAATAGAATATAAGACAGATTATAAACAAATTGTAATGAATTATGGATAAATAATATGCCTCTCTCTCCCTTGCAACTTCATAAAAAATTAAAAGGAAAATTTACAATCACACCAAAAATGGACGTAAAAGATAAACATACGCTTGCGCTCCTTTATACGCCGGGAGTTGCCGAACCGTGCAAGGAAATTGCTAATAATAAAGAAATGTCGTTCAAGCTCACAGGCCGCGCAAATGCATTGGCAGTCATAACCGATGGATCGGCAGTATTGGGATTGGGGAATATCGGAGCTGAGGCCGCAATGCCGGTAATGGAAGGAAAAGCAATCTTATTTAAAAAATTAGGCGGCATTGACGCGTATCCTATATGTTTAAAAACACAGAATAAAGATGAGATAATAAATATTATTAAAAATCTCGCGCCTACTTTCGGCGCGATTAATATTGAAGATATCGCCGCGCCTAAATGTTTTGAGATTGAGGACTCGTTGCAGGACTTAGGAATTCCGGTTATGCATGACGACCAGCACGCAACGGCAATAGTCGCCTCCGCAGGACTTATAAACGCACTAAAAGTCGCGGGCAAAAATTTAAGAGAAATAAAAATCGTCCTTTCAGGAGCAGGCGCCGCAGGAATCGCAATCGCGAAGATGATTCTGCGGCTAACCGATAAAGACACAAAAGGACGGGAAAATTTATCAGATATGATAGTTTGCGATACTAAAGGAATTATTCATAAAGGCAGACCTGGCCTTAAAGAGAATATCTATAAAAAAGAACTTGCAAAAATCACCAATAAAAATAACATATCAGGAACTCTTGAGGATGCATTTAAAGGAGCCGATGTTTTTATCGGCGTTTCAAAAGGCGGAATAGTAAAAAAAGAATGGATAAAAAAAATGAACACGCGTCCGATTATTTTCGCGCTTGCAAATCCTATACCTGAAATAATGCCTGAAGAGGCAAAACTTGGCGGAGCTTTTATAATTGCGACAGGACGATCTGATTATCATAACCAATTAAATAATGTTTTAGCGTTTCCGGGCGTTTTCCGCGGCGCTCTTAACGCTCGCGCTCGCGCTATAACCGAAGAGATGCAGATGGCGGCAGTATATGCGTTAGCAAATTTCATAAAAATCCCACGAAAAAATTATATTATCCCGGATGCGCTTAATCCGAAAGTTCATAAAATTGTCGCGAAAGAAGTTATGAAAACCGCAATTTGACATTACTCAATAATATCTAAAATTTCCGCCAACTTTTTTTCATCAAATCCAACTACAACCTCATCTTTTCCATTTTTTCTTATAACAACAACCGGGGGAGATAACTGGCCTGATTTTCTTACCATCTCTTCCGCCTCTTTTGAGCTATTTGAAATATCACTATTCTTAAATTCAACCTCATATTTTTTTAAAAATTGCTTAACGGATTCGCAATATGGACAATCTAAAATTGTATAAATTTTTACACGAGACATAAAAATAAACAAAAACACGTATTGAAAAAATAATTTCTAATTTCTTAATTTAATTTTTCTCATCCATCCTTATATACCACCCTGCATAATATGTCAAGATACGAAAAATTAATCATATTTTCCATAACTTTTTTAGCCGTCTTTGGATTTTCCCTCTTGTTTGAAAGCGATTATATTTTTTTCCATACTGATAATTCACCAAAAGAAACATCTATCGCCACAAGCACGGACATGCTGATGGCTGAAGTTCAGCCGCCGATCGCTGATGAGCAGACCGTTATTGAAAAAGGAGAACAGACCCATTATAGATGCGATAATATTTTATTAGACATACCTTTCACAACGCAAGCGCCTTCTGCTGACTGGAAAGATCCGCGCCAGCAGGACTCATGCGAAGAGGCATCCGCGCTTATGGCTATAAAATGGATTAAAGGTGAAAAATTAACCCCAGCGGAGGCAGAAGTAAAACTGCTCGCAATATCAGAATGGGAAAAACGCGAATATAATAATTTTCATGATACCTCGGCAAAAGATACAATGGAACGGATTATAAAAAAATATTTTAAATATGATAATGTTTTTGTTAAAAAAAATATCACATTAGACGATATAAAAGAAGAAATTTGCGCGGGCGCTATTATAGTTCCGGTGGACGGACAAAAATTAAAAAATCCATATTATACTGCGCCCGGACCAGAACGGCATATGATAATCATCCGCGGCTACGACAAAAAAACTGAGGAATTTATCACGAACGATCCCGGCACCCGCCGCGGCGAAAATTACCGCTACGGCGCGCAACACTTCTACGATTCAATCCGCGATTACCCCACCGGCGATCATATGCCAATCAAGGAAATTAAAAAGGCGATGATTGTTATAAAAAAATAAGAGGGGTATTGTATGGAACAATACCCCCTTACTGCAATCATAAATGTTCATAATCCAAACCCTACCTCCTCACTAAAAGTTCGGGATGAATCCACATTTAACTCTACTGGTGTGCCACAACTAGAACACACCTTTTCTCCATTGCTTTCAATAATTTCTTTTTTTTGCCCGCATTGCGGACAATCAAAAAATTCTTTCTTTTCCTTATTCATTTTTCCCTCCTGAAGAACGATTTTTCTACCAAGCTTTAGCTCGGGTCGGGGTACTTTAGTGCCCCGAATTGTTATATATAAAATATCCACCTTCCAATTTGTAAATTTGTATTGGGATTGCTTGCCTTGCCGAAACTTAGTGAAGGCAGGTTGATTTGCGGGGAATTAAAAAAACTCCCGTCTTTTTACCCAAACTAAAAAGTTTAGATAAAAGGACGAGAGCTCTCACTCCATATCCTCCCTTTTACAAGGGGGGGCAAGGAGGGGTTTATCCCGCGGTACCACCTTTATTGCCCTGAATATATTTGACGAATTTTTGAGAGAGTTACAGAATTTTCAGCGCAATTTTTTCCTAAACCCTCTAATCAAAAAAATCCGTCAGCAAAAACGGATTCAGGCCACTTTTACCGACTCAGCCCTATTCACAAATCCATAATAATCAAAAAAAAAATATGTTTTATTGATTTTTTGTTTTGTTGAAAAGGCGACATCAGTTATCCTATGATTACGGAGGAAGCCGGGTCTCCACCATATTATTCGCGTCAATTCGCTTTCTTGCCTCGCCGTAGCTTCATGCAAAGGCGGGCTTATTAGCGTCTTTCCGCGTATAGCAATGACCACCTCAGTATGCCCAACCCTCTGTGCAATGCGCAGAGGACATACCTCATCGGTTTTATAATTGTAATTTTTATAGTATACTACTTTTTAAAATTCTGTCAAATTTTTTTATTCTTTACTTTTTCTTAACAACCGCACCATCCGCTGAATCCTCAACATTAAACCCTAACTCTGAAATTTTATTTCTTAACTCATCCGCCCTTTTCCAGTCCTTATTCTTCCGCGCCTCTTCTCTTTCCTGAACAATTTTTCCCACCTCTTCAGGAATTATTATTTCTTCTTTTCTTATATTTTCCAGCCCTAATCCGAAAACTTTATCAAAATCAAAAATCAAATTTAATTTTTCTTCACTTTCCAAATCCTCATCTTTTATAACTTCCCACATCACAGCCAACGTCTGCGGAATATTAAAATCATCCCCTAATGCTGCAATAAATTTATTTCTACATCGCTTCCCTTCTTCACCCTCTTTCCCCTCTCCACCTTCTTTCGCTCTTAAATCCAAAACCCTCTCCCTCAACTTCTCTAAACTAATCTCCGCCGATTCCAACGCCTCCCAAGTAAAATTCTGCTTTGACCTATAATGCGAGCCCAAGAAAAAATATCTTAAAACCAAAGGGTCAAACCCCTTTTCCTTTATTTCGGAAACCGACCAAACAGTTCCTTCAGATTTTGACATTTTCCCATTATCCACATTCAAGTGTTCATTATGCAACCAGTAATTAACAAATTTTACGCCATTTGCCGCCTCGCTTTGAGCGATCTCATTTGTATGATGAACAGGAATATGGTCTATCCCTCCCATATGCAAGTCCAGCGTATCGCCCAGATATTTTTTGCTCATAGCCGAACATTCAATATGCCACCCCGGAAACCCTTCCCCGTTTTTAACCAACGGCGAACTGAAAGGGCTTGCCCATGTCTGCAAAGCGTTTTTATGGACTCCCGCCTTAAAAAACCATAAAGCGAAATCAGCCGGATGCTTTTTCCCCTTATCTTCCACCTCGCCTTTTCCTGCCGCTCCAAGATTTTTTTCTAAAATCTGTCCTGACAATTTTGTATAATTATTCGCTTTTGATACGTCAAAATAAA
The DNA here is from genome assembly GCA_043800435.1 of bacterium. GTDB lineage: Bacteria > Patescibacteriota > Patescibacteriia > JAZDEU01 > JAZDEU01 > JAZDMY01. The sequence continues at coordinate 1,268 of JAZDMY010000066.1, read as the reverse complement.
TCGCCAAGTCAGTGGCATAAGCGTAATTTTTTTCTAGCAAAACCTTTACCATCTCTTGCATTTCCGCGATATGCTCGGTCGCTCGCGGTTTCATATCCGCCGGAATAACATTCAAATCATTTATATCATCTTCAAAAATTTTTATATATTTCTCCGCGATCTCCCCCGGTGTTTTATGCTCTCTCTTCGCGCCCTTTTCCATCTTATCCTCGCCCTCATCCTCATCGGAAGTTAAATGCCCCACGTCAGTATAGTTTCTAACAAATTTCACTTCATATCCTAAATATATCAAAGATCGCCTTATCAAATCAGCCAAAACCATAGCCCTCATATTTCCCAAATGCTGCACCCAGTATACAGTAGGCCCGCAATGATAAAAAGTCGCCTTCCCATCCTCAATCGGCCGAAACTCTTCTTTTTTCTTAGTTAATGTATTATAAATTTTTAACATAATTTTTGGCTTCCTCCTCTTTTGAGGAAGGTGCGGATATTCCCCTCCTTTACAAGGAGGGGCCAGGGGTGGTTTTTAATAAAATCAATCCTGAAAAATAACAATTAACCTATTATACCACATCCTCCCCAAATTTCCAGTAAAAATTTAAAGGGCAGGCGGATACGCGATCCGACTGCCCTGCTGCCATTTTAAAACAAATTGCTAAATCCCTATAAAAATAGGGGGTATGGGATATTTCACCAATGTTTCGGGCACGAGCTCAATTCTAAAGTTTAGGAAGGACAATGTTACCATTATTCTTCCATCATTAACCTCTTCCCAACTCGCTGTTTCCAAGGTATCCTTATCCTTCACCCAATCTACAATCGTATTAGCCACTTGTTCAGGTTTTTCCACTGCAAACGCTATGTGCCCCCATAGGCACCGACCCGTTAAACTCGAGTGCGGAAAGCTGGATTGTTTCGCAACCCTCCATGGTTAAAAAATAATTCTCTCCTTTTCCCTCAACAGAAAATCCCAGCCATGCGAAAAAACACACGGCTCTAATTACATTAGGAGAAGTCCATGCCGTGTGATGAGATCTTAATTTCATACTCTATTCCTCCCTAAAAAGGGTTTATCCAAAAATCACCTTAAACAAAAACAATTAAAAAGATCAAATTCAATATTAAATCTTACCACACCCGCGAAAAATGTCAACAATAAAAAAACACCGGACGATATGCCCGGCGATTTTACTTTTTCCAGTCCTCTATTATAATCTTTTTCCCTCGCATATTTACCACAAGCTTTTGCCGCTCGCGCCAGCCAAGCT